>LFSE01000012.1 GCA_001513075.1 Clostridiales bacterium DTU074
ACAACTGCAAAATATTGATTTAATATATGACGGTGTGGTATAATAAGAGCGAAACGAGCGCCTGTAGCTCAGAGGATAGAGTGTTCGACTCCGACTCGAAAGGTCGCAGGTTCGATTCCTGCCAGGCGCACCAGAAACCCTGCAATATCAACGTTTGCGGGGTTTTATTTTTTCCCGTGTTATATCTTGTCCTACATATTTCCCACAGTAAAAGTCTGTAAACTTATAAATTTACATAAACAGGTCATTAACCCTTTCTACCGCATCTGTCTTTTTTCAGGGATAATATGTGTGTAAATGTTTGCTGTTATCGATATACTACTATGACGTAGAAGCATTTGAACGGTTTTTATTGGAACTCCAAAGAGGCGTGGGATATAGCAATGCCCGGGTAAGGATGGTTGTCAACTTGATAAACTGATAAAATGGCCTATCAATTTTTTATTTTTTGAGCGTAAAACGTTGTATTACGCTGTTTATACGAGGTATTTTCCAATATATGTATATAAATCGCATTATCTTTCCGCAATACTGTTATTGACAAAGCTTGAAAATGTTTTGATGTGGATGGTAAAATATATAAACCGGAAAGCAGTTTATCGAGCATAAGTTGAAATACATGCAACATATCCAAATTATGGACAATTTATCAATCCATTTAGATACTGCATAATCAGCAATGGACGGAAAAACTCTCAAGTCTATCGTTGTCAAAGGAACAACCACAAAAATAAATAATAACGTATTAACATAGGACTCATTAGACATTTTTATCTTTACCTGGGTCAATGGTGTTATATTCGGATATATCAAGAGCTTTCACGGTATAAACGCTTATTGTTATTGAGTGTCTGGCTGGCTGCTGTTTAACAACCGAGGCAATTTACACACTATTTTGAACTTAACTGGAGGTGAAAGTGTATAAATGAGAAACTATTCATTTACATTTAAATTGTTTATTTCATTTTCAGTTTTGCTTGTTACAATAACAATAGTTTACATTATAGTTTACAGCAATGCGGTGATAAACAGCTCAAAAAACGAGATTGGGAAAAATTGTATAGGAAAGTTAAAGGTGGCCGAAAATACTGTAATGGAATTTAAAAATAAAATACACAAGGATATTATCGGGTTATCTGTAAACAATGCTATAAATGCTCTCGGAGAGATAAACAATCAAAATAATGACGGAAAATGGGCTCCAGATATAAGCAGCCTGTTAAGGCTTTCCGATGCGCAGAATGTCATATTACAGGCTGTCAATACCAATAACAGATACGAATCCATATACCTATATCTTGAAGATTTAGGCTATTCTCTTACTTCCAACCAGGGATTTGTTTCCAATACTGATTTAAGAGACGTGGGATGGTTGAAAAATTATAACGACTATAAAAGCAAGGGAGAGGCGTTGGGGTGGATAGATACCAGGTTACCTTACAACAATGGTGAATATGCTGATTATTTGGCTCCCAGCTGTATAATAACATACATCTATCCTCTTACTCCATACACCACCACATTGCGGGGAGCTCTGGTTGTTAACATAAAGGAAGATGTGCTTTCCAAGTTAATCAACACCAATAATGTATCCAGGGAGGGGTATATATTTATTATCAACAGCCAAGGGAATGTTATATCCCATATAGACAAACAGTATTTATGTAAAAATATTTCCCACATTGATTATGTAAACGATATAGTAAGCAGCAAAAAAAGCGAAGGATATATTATTACAAAAATAAATAACCAAAACTATCTTGTGTCATTTTATAAACCGCAAAATTATAAATCGCAGAATAATGACTGGATATATGTAGGAGTCTTTTCTCTGGAGACATTGATAAGCAATGCCAATACCATTCGAATAAATACTATATATCTTTCTATTGCTATATCAATATTGAGTATAATAATATTTTCTTTGATACTGAATAAACTGTGCAGTCCCGTGAAAAAGCTAATTCAGGATATCAAGATGAATAAAGGAATAAATGTTCTTGAAGACGGGGACGAGATAATGATCCTCAGAAAAGCATTCGAATCGCTTTCCCACCAGCTGGAAAAGAACAAAAGGCATATTATACAAAATCATTTGAATGGATTACTAAAGGGCAAACCCATACACCAAATGGTGGAAGCCGATATTGAAGAATTGAATTTTTCCCATCAACATTTTGGCTGTGTAGTGGCAACTATTGATAAATATGATGAATTTTCGAAAAAATATGAGGTTGAACACCAATACTACCTGAAGATGCTGATTTTAAACATAGCCGAGCAAGTTATTAACTCCCGATATAAATGCATAGGTGTAAATATGGATAATGGAGAAATAGCATTTTTAGTTAATGTGGATGCAAACCAGACTGATGAATTGCATCACGGGTTGGAGGAGTGTTTCGGGAAAATTCAGCATGAAATTGCAAAGGTTTTTGACTATACCATCTCTGTAGGCATGGGGAATTGCTATCAAGACTGGGGCAATATACATCTGTCATATGCAGAAGCCATGCAGGCCTTGAAAATGAAATTGATAAAGGGGCATGGCAGTATAAATGTGTGGAATAACAATGAATACAGACACGGCTATTATTATCCCACTATTCTGGAAAAGTATATGTTAAATCAGATAGAGACAAGAAATATTAGCGCCATTGTGAAAACCGTAAAGCAATTGATAAATGAAATAAAGAATAAGGACGGATTATCCAGCGATAACGTTATTCAGATTTTCAATCAGCTTGTGGGAAATACAGTTGTTAAGTACCTCATAGATAATGATATAGATATGAGCCATATTTTCGGAAGCAATTTCAATATATACAACGAGCTATCAAAAAAAGAGACACTCGATGAAATAGAACAATTGCTGATGTATGTTTACGAAACCATGATTAAATACCTGAACCGGATCAGCAGTGAAGATGATGAGAATGTTTACAGAATCATGGACTATTTGCAGAAGAACTATAATCAGGATATAGGCATACAAGATGTAGCCGATCATGTTGGCCTTAGTTATTCTTATGTAAGAAAAATATTCAAGGAAAAAACCGGTAAAAGTATAGTTGATTTTTTGAATGATATGAGAATAAATGAAGCCAAGGATTTACTGCTTCATAATGATATCAGTATAAAAGAACTCGCTATATCGTTGGGATACAACAGCGATCATACTTTTTCCAGAATATTTAAAAAGCTGGAAGGTGTAACGCCCGGTGAATACAGAAACAAGTTTAAAAGTGTATTGATCGAAGAACGCGCAGAAGCATAATTAATTTTCCTGTTAAATTGGGAATATTGGGTTTTTAATAATCAAAAATATACGTATAAAAGCAAATTTAAATGTTGAAGGTTAAGAAACAGCCATATAAACTTATATTCGGAAACAGATTTGATATCAAATCCATAAAACAGCAGTCTCGGCACAAAATGGTGCAGAGCATTTATTGAATATTATATATTTAATTTGTTGAAAGGAGAATATGGCTGATGCGCGATACGTCCGTTGGCATAACATCCCGTTCCATGAACGATGTAAGGGCTGATAAAATGCGCAAATTCATGGCATATATGCGGCAACACTATATGCTCTATATTTTCCTGATACTTCCCATTGCTTATTTTATAATATTTAAGTATGTACCCATGTATGGTGTATCCATCGCCTTTAAGGATTACAATATGTTCGATGGCATATGGCGCAGCCCGTGGAACAATTTTGCCACATTTAAAGAGATATTCGGTATGAAAGAATTCTACAGGGCTGTGAGAAATACATTTATCTTGAATTCATTGGATTTGCTTGCCGGTTTTCCCGCTCCAATAATACTTGCAATAATTCTGAGCGAGTTAAAAAGTAAAACCTACAGAAGAATATCCCAGACCATTTTATATCTTCCCCACTTTTTGTCGTGGATTGTCATAGGAAGCCTGGCGATACAGCTTTTTTCGACACAATCCGGCCTGGTCAATATACTTCTTGAAAGGATGGGATTCGAGCCAATCAATTTTTTGACCGTGAAAAGTTCATGGCTAGTAACCTATGTAATGTTTGGTGTATGGCAAAGCGCCGGTTGGAATGCAATTATTTACCTAGCAGCAATATCAGGAATAAATCCAGAATTATATGAGGCAGCAACAGTAGATGGAGCTGGTAGATTGAGAAAAATTTGGCATATTACGCTGCCCTGCATTAAACCGACAATTATCATACTTTTGATCCTCTATGTTGGAAGAATCGCCCAAATCGGCTTTGATCGGCCATATGCCATGGGTAATCATCTGGTAAATGAGATTTCCGATGTCATAAGCACATTTGTATACAGAGTGGGTTTGCGTTCGGGAAGATTTTCGGCTGCTACCGCAGTGGGCTTTTTCCAGTCAGTGGTGGGTATGGTGTTTCTTCTGATTGCCAATTATGTTGCCAGTAAATTCGGCGAACAGGGTATATGGTAAGATAACAGCAGCAGGCTGACATTAGGAAAGAATGGTGCTGCGTTTATGGGAACAGACTGTATGGCAGGAGGTTAACCTCAATGAATACCGGTGTAAAAAGTAAAATTTTTGACGCAATATTGTATTTTATTGTTTTTATTGCAGTATTGGCGTGCATTGTGCCTATGCTTCACGTAGCAGCAATTTCGTTAAGTTCGAATAATGCGATACTTTCGAAGAAAGTTTATATATGGCCGGTGCAACTTAACCTTGATTCATACAAAGTGGTATTTATGGACCGAAGTATGGTAAGATCCCTCTTGTTTACTATAGTGCTAACAATAGTGCATACAATTTCATGTATGATTATGACGATACTGGCGGCGTACCCTCTTTCAAAAAAGGAATTAAAAGGAAGGAATTTCTTTCTTCTGCTCATAGTAATAACAATGTACTTTAGCGGTGGAATGATACCCGATTATATATTGATAAAGAGTTTAAACTTGCTCAACAATTTCTGGGCACTGGTTTTGCCCGGTTTAATCAGCGCATTCAACATGATAGTTCTCAAAACTTTTTTCACCAATATGCCGGAGAGCCTTGAGGAATCGGCTTTAATTGATGGCGCTTCTTATCTTACAATACTGGTCAGAATAGTATTGCCTTTGTCCACGCCGGTTCTGGCCACTCTGAGCTTGTTTTATGCAGTAGGGCGATGGAATTATTTTATGGATTCCCTGCTGTATATAACTGATTCCAGACTTTATCCGATTCAGTTAAAGCTGTATCAGATCGTCTATAACAATATGCAACTTGAAATATCGACCATCGAGGGAGGATTATCATCAAACCTCTTACCCGAGAGTTTAAAAGCGGCTTCTGTAATGTTCGCCACGGTTCCCATACTCCTCGTATATCCTTGGCTGCAGAAATATTTCATATCAGGTATTATGATCGGTGCCATAAAAGAATAAGTTTATTAACTTTCTATAAAATAAAAAAATAAAAATATGGAGGGGGTTTGATGCATTATGAAAAAAAGGTTATTGGTGATTTTAAGCCTGCTGCTTTGTTTCATGCTGGTGGCCACTTTATTTTCAGGTTGTACCTCGAAAGATAAGAGCAGCGACGTAACGGAGCCTGGACCTGCTCCTGCAGAAGAACCGGAAGAGGAGGAAGAGGAAGAGGAAGAACAACCGGCCGAGGAAGTGACCGAGCCTATTGAGTTAAGGGTGGAAGTATTCGACAGAGGTACTCCGGGTCAAACGCCTGTGGACAACAATTACTGGACAAAATGGATACAGGAGAATTTCGGAGATCCTAACAATATCAAGCTTACATTCGTACCATGCCCCAGGTCCCAGGAAGTTGAGACCTTGAATGTTTGGATGGCCACTGGCGATGCACCGGACATCTGCCTCACATATGATGTAGCTACCGTATATAAGTATTACAAAGAAGGCGGATTGGCCGATCTTACAGATGCTATTGATAAATACGGAGCCGAGCTTAAAAAGTATCTTGGGGAAGATTTGTTGGCTTACGGAGTGTATGATGGAAGACAGTATGCAATTCCTGCCAAAAGGGTTATTCAGGCAAGGACTGGTACATTCATCAGAAAAGACTGGCTGGAAGCCCTGGATTTGCCGGTACCAGAAACTACCGACGAATTCTATGAAACTTTGAAAGCGTTTAAGGAAAAGAATCCTGGCAATGTGGATAAAGTGATTGCATATGGCATGACTCATGATGTAGACTATGTTGCATATGGCTTCTTCGAGACCTTCCTGGAGGAGATGTCCGATAAGGACTATTATGTGAAATACCGTTTGTTCTTGCCCGGTTGGAAGGAAGGGGCCAGATTCCTTAACAAGCTGTATAACGAAGGCTTAATCAGCCCCGAGTTCCCGCTGGATAAGGACGGTAAAATGCTGGATGAGGCTATAGTCAGAGGCCAGGTCGGAGCTTATGGCGGCAACTATGATTTGGCATTGAGAAATGTACCCGGGCACAATATTAACCTGAAACAAAACATCCCCGATGCTGAATTCATACCCTGCGATCCCTTTACCAACAAATACAACGGCAAACATCAAAAGGAGATACATGATCCGACGGGTATCAGAATTATAGTTCCCAAGACAAGCCAGGATAAGGTAGATGCAGTTATTAAGTATCTCAATTGGATGGCTGATCCCAATGTGATATTCTTCTTGCAATTTGGAGAAGAAGGCGTGCATCATGAAATCGTTGATGATCTGCCCAAACTGTTGATGGTTGAGGGCGAAAAAATGATGCCGTCGCTGCAAAATATTGACTATACCCTCATTGTAAACGGTATATATCTGGAAGATACGCAAAAGATCATAGGGGCTAACGCATTCTCGTATCCGGAAAATGAACACCTGTATGAAGCTGCCTATAATTTGGCATTGAGAGACGGTTATGTCAATCCCGGTGCTGGTTTAATCCCCACTGATGCTGAGGCCAAGTATTCCAAGGTATTAGACGATAAGGAACTTGAAATTTATGCACAATCGATAACAGCAAAGCCCGAGGAATTCGATAATGTATGGGATTCGCTGATTGAGGAGTATCTGGCAGCGGGTGGCCAGGAAGTAATGGATCAAAGAGCAGCCCTATGGGATGAGCTGCGCGGTCAATAGGGCAAGCCTATATGCACTGTCGTAACACCAATCAACAGTAGGAGCAAAAATAAAGGCCACGGGCAAATATTGTCCGTGGCCTTTTAAATAAAGTATCCAGCATGAACGATGGATTGGCGGTGAGGGCCGCCGTTCAAAAGACAAGGCGTGGGATTCAAAGCTATCGCTTAAAAATGATGTGACGAAGGTTCCTGGAAGGGTATGGAATAGTGCTATTGCCGTGTACTTCTGCATCAAATTACCCTAACTATCAAAACTATGATATCCATATTATGACCAATGGAGTGATACCAATGAATGAAAATGTGTTTAACAACATTTCCGTGACCATTCATTACTTTAATCACAGGATATGCACACCCGAATGGGTTATAGAGCCACGGATAACACCGTTTACAGAAATAACATATATCATTTCCGGCGAGGCAGTATATATAGTAAACGGAAAGCATTATACGGTGAGAGCAGGAGATTTGGTATACGTAAAGAAAAATAGCAGGGAATCGGCGTTTGCAAATCCGCACAACCTGATGGAATGCTACATCTTTAACGGACATATACTTGACCTGACCGGCAATGAGATAATACTGCCTCTTCCCGTTGTATCCCATGTTGGGGTTCATCCGGATATAATTGCTTATTACCAGGAACTAAACACTGCATGGCTTGTTCGTGAGCCCGGGTATAACACCAAAGCAAGAGCAATTTTTATGATAATTTTGCAACGGTTCTACAAGCTTATTTGGCATCCAAATTATAAAAGCGACTATGATAAAAGGATTAAGCGGGTGTTACAATATACAATTGATCATTTTATGGAGCCATTAACAGTTAACGATATGGCCAAAATGGTAAAACTCAGTCCGTTATATTTCGGCAGGCTGTTCAAGAACGAAACCGGCCAAAGCTATAAGCAATACTTAAATTTAATCAGAATTAATAAAGCCGAAAACATGCTCAAAAGTGGAATACGAAATGTAAGTGAAGTCGCCTCGGCATGTGGTTTTTCTGATGTATTCTACTTTAGCAAATTATTCAAGAGGGTAAAAGGTTATTCCCCTTCTGACATTATTAGAAAAACCGGTAATTAATTATGGTGACATACATATAGTTCATATTCAGCGTTCAGAAAATCGGGTTCCTGGTGCTTTAAATATTTAAGAAAATTACGATGGTTGTTTACATTTGTCCTAAATTCATTGGCAAATCGATAAGACCCTGTAGCCAGGTTACCAGAGGCAAAGACCAAATCCCATACCGGGCATGCTTTGACAGCCTGGCTGCAGGACTTTGTTATCTGATCTGTTCATATTTTGCCACACCACCAGCATCACTTTTTATTTCCGCACAAAAGAGGTATTAATAATTTTACACAAATGTAAGATTTATACAAAATTTATTTGAAATTACCATTCATCATAATAAATATATATGGTATTATTTAGGCGAAATATATGTGGACAATATATAAACTTTATATAGGCTTTGCTATAAATTAAGCAATCATAATGGTTGTTGTATTATCTAGCAGAACCATTCTATATGATTATGGTTAAATAAGGGTAAAAGAGGTGTGGACAAAAGATGGTTGCGATAAAGAGTCTTTTTGCAAACAAAAAGCGAGTGACAATTATTGCTATTACTGTAGCTATACTTGCTATTGTTGCTGCAGTTATTGTTATCTATTATATGAACAAGGCAGAGGTACCGGTAACTTTGGAAGCCGGGCAGAATTTTATTGTGAGCGTTCATGCACAGGAAGTCAAAAATTTATATGGTTACCAGTTTAATCTTTATTATGACAAGGATAAGGTTGCGTATAAAGGTGATTTAAAATCATCAATAGATGCTATAAGCATGATCTTTGAGAAAGATAAAGAAGACTATATGCTCGTTGGTGCGACGATGATTGGTGATGTACCTGGATTTTCTGGGAGAAATGTAGAGGTATGTTCGATGGAATTTACCGCTAAGAGTGATATTGATAGTTCTGCATTTACAATAAACAGGGTTAATACAGTGGATGCTGATCAAAATTATGTGGAAAACATTAGTGGATGGACAATAAAAATAAGCGCAAAGACGGAATAGATTATTTTGTTATAAAAAATGATTTTTCAAAGGGAGGTGATGTGCAGGCCGAATAAGATAAGGAATATGTAAGAGTGTCCATTTGTGTGTTAATAGTGTTCCTATTGACAGATTACCATGATAAAAAAGCAATAATTTCAGCATCTGTTCACCACTTAGCAATACCGGAAGAATACTATGCATATATTATTCTCACTTCAGTAAATATGGATCAGGGCTTGTTTGCTTTGGTTAAAACACAGGCCGGGTTAAATGATTTCAAGATTGAGACATATTTGTAAACACGTCGGTAACAGATTTGGCACAATTAGGACAAAGTTTAAGGGAACAGTTATCAAGCGGAAATAAGTGCCGGAATCATCAATTATGTAATCAAACATGTTAATTTGGAAAGGAAATAATGAAAAAAACAATACCACCTGTATCGAATATATGGGTGGCTAGTGCTAAATATCTTATATTTAGATGGAAATATTTACCAATTACGAGGATGCGTCTAGTGTGAGAGCTTTTTATCCAAGAAGTCATTATTAAATTAATATAAAAAAATACAATAAATAAAGGGGTGTTGCAAGTGAAAACAAAAGTCTATCGGTACCTTGTATTACTCTATACAGTGATATTGGCCTTAATATGGTTAATGCCTACGGTTACTAGAGCAGACAATCCGGTTGTCACTGTTGAGTGGAACAATGAGAAACAGGTAATGGACGGTATTGGTGGTTCGTGTGCTTTTAATAAAGCTGTACCTCTCCTGAAATTCAGTCAAACTATGCCCGAAGTGGCAGAGGAGCTCTTGGACATGATATTTGATGAAGAAAAGGGTATCGGTCTCGATATTGTACGAGTAATAATCGGGGACGGAGGCATTATCGAACCTGCTACTGGGGCGGAATGGGGAAATCGTTGGTACGACGGACCCAGCGACACAATTTGGCCGCATGAAGATTCCGGCTTTGTATGGGATATGGATAATTGGGAGGAAATAAAACCGAATTTTGATCGTGCCCAGATCTATTATATGAAGGAAGCACAAAAGCGAGGAGTAAAAACATTCTATGCTACTGCTTGGTCTCCTCCCTATTGGATGAAGAAAAGTATGAGCGTTATGGGGCAGAATGCACATGGTCAACCACCGGAGCTTAAAGATGATGTGGATGAAAACGGAAGAAAGAAATATTACCAGGCATATGCTGATTATCTTGTTGAGTATGTAATAGGATATAAACGCGAGTTTGACATCGAAATAACGCATATATGCCCCGTAAATGAGTCGGAAGCCCAGCATGGATACTCTGGCATTGTGCTGCGCGGGGACGCCTTTAAGGAATTTATCGAATCATATTTAGGGCCTGCAATTAAAAGAGCAGAAGAACAAGGCAGGTTTGCCGAGGTTGGAATGAGCGCTCCCAAGCTGGTGGCCCCGGAGACTACCAATCTAAGTGCTTTAAGTTATTATGTAAGTACAATGAACAATATAAACCCAGATACCGGCAGACATGATTATATAGATGTATTCTCAACTCATTTATATGGCAGTGCCAATGTTTTCAATAATGGTCCTGCTACTGCCGGAACTGGACAATATCCAGCTTATGTGCGGTACTATGATAGGATTTGGCAAACCGAGTATATGACTCAAAGTGGAAGATCGGATGCAGCCCAGCCAACCCAGATATACAGTAATCAAACAATTGATGATGGCCTATATTGGACAAGGTTTATATCAAATACATTGACAAGTGATCCGGGTTTCAATGCATATCTGTGGTGGTGGCCTGTAGCTAATAATGGTGCTGACGGTTCGGACCTGATCAGGCTTTGTCATAGCGGTCAGCCTCAAGGAATTGGGGAGACCACTAATGGTTTGTATCGGGTATTCAAGCGATTCTATACTATAGGACAAATATCCAGGTTTATCGATCCCGGCTACATTCGCATAGAAGCAACCCGTGCCCCTGTTAGCGGTGTAACGATTATTGCATACAAAGCACCGGACGGAAATGATTTCTCCATTGTTGTTACTAACGAGGCCAGCGCTGATGTTACCCTTGATTTTGACTTAAAAGATTTTCCAGCTGGTATAACCGGTATGACTGCTTTCAGAACCTCATCAAGTGAAAATCACAAAAAACTGACTGGAATAGCTGTTAACAATAAAAAATTTACAGCCACCATTCCAGCAAAGTCAGTAGTTACTTTTGTTCCGGAAAATGGTGAAAAGGCTAAACTTCCCGGGCTTAATCACAAGCGTGATATATTCTCCAACCTGCAGGCAGAAGACAATGACGGTACCAATGCGGATATTGTGGTTTCAAATGGTGCTGTATATGGTTTAGGCAACAATGATTATATTAAATTTGCCAACATTAACTTTGCTGATGGCTCTGCTAACGGAGGAATTGTAAGACGCCATATCCTAAGCATGACGGCAGTTGTAGCACCGATTGATGGTGGGCTTTTGGAAGTAAGGGTTGGAAGTCCGACCGGAAAGGTTGTCGGTACGTTTAACATTCCTCCTGGTAATGGTCAATTCAAATCTTATACGATCCAGGTAGATACAGGTGATTTGGGAGCTTATGGGACTAACGTTGACATTTACGTGGTAGCACGGGGTATTGGTAATAACATGTTTGGTATCGACCGGTTCGACTTTGGCGAAACTTATATCCAACCTCAGACCGTCCTTGTAAATGGAGGCTTTGATACCAACAAAACCACACCGTGGGTACCCTTTGGCACAGCAACGCTTTCAACAACTGGTAACCAGCTCTACAGCGCACCCACGCTTCCTGCAAGTACTACAAACGCTTATTCACTGTTAATCAGTGAAAGAGAAAATGGTTCTGGAGCAGCTCAGGATATAACCGGCAAATTGATTAACGGTGAAACCTACAGAGTAAATGCGTTTGTTATGCCGACTATAAGCAATACGACAGCTACTATTAAGCTGGTAGGAACTAACGCGGATGGCAACATGGTGTACGAAAAGACAATTGCCACACGGCGCAACCTTGCCCCTATGGTTTGGTCCCAGGTAGACGGTGTATTTAAGTGCGATATACCTGAAGAGGTACAATCATTGATGCTAGTTATCAGTAATGATTCCAATAAGGATATGTACTTGGAAGAGATAACTCTTGTTCCCCAGGCTGATAAAGAAGAATTGCTTATCGTGCTGAATGCCGAATATAACCGTGAACTGTACAGTGATGAAGAATGGAATGCCATTGAACAAGCTATTGCAGATGGAAAAACTCTGCTTACTACTGCTGATGCATCGCAAAGGGATATAGACGGAGTTATAGGAGTCCTTACCAGTTTTGCTCCCTATGATCTGCATCTTGAGTGCGATAAGGGTATTGTGCGAAAGGATGATTACTTCAACATTATAACAAAGCTGAATACCAACCTTAATAGCAATACTATAGCCATAACCTATTTATTCGACGGAACCAAGTTCAGATACAGGGGCTTTACACCGGCAGAGGGGTTAAGCATTCTTAATTCCAAGATAGAAGATGGGAAGGTAACCTTTATTCTGGCCAAGTTAGCTGGTTATGGCATAAAAGATATTGGAAAAGCCCTCTTCTCACCCAAAGAAGATGTTGTGCTGGGTAATGGGTATTCATCCATGGAAGCATCTGTGGACGTGGTTGTACAGGATGATACGGGCGAAAAAGAGATTAGAAAAGCATATGGCACAATTGAATTCAAGACCGGCACCGAGTTAGCCGGAGACACAAACGCTGACGGAGTTATAGACTTAATAGATCTGTCGAATATAATAGACTACTTCGGAGTGACGCAGGAAGACAGCGAATGGCGAGAGGCAGAGTTCTATGATTTCAACAATAACGGTGAAATTGATATAGCTGATATCGTTGTGGTAGCCAAGGCTATCCAGTTGTAATTAAGCCCTCTATGTACGGGGTTCGGGTAAGAAATCGATTATCTTACCCGAACTCCGAACTTAAGGTTAACGGGGTTATGGAGGAGAAACAAGGATTTATTGAATGGCCTTAAGTGCTGTTGGTCTGACGTAGAAAAATGAATTCTGGCAAAGTTTAGCTCAGCCTAAATAATGGAAATGAAATATCAAGCCTTGTAAAAAAGAAAGGAGGAGAATCGGGAGATGAAAAACAAAAGTATTGTGGTTAAACTATCCCGCTTTTTAACAGTTATCCTGGTATTCACGCTTTTCCTGTTTTCATTTATTTCGATTGCTGCGGCTTCAAGTATTGATGAGTTAAACGCTCTAATTGCAGAGGCTGAAACATTAAAAGCCGGAAATAAGGAATTTCCGCTGCAGATCAGTTATACTGATGATGGTTCCGATGTAAATCAGGCTTTCCCCTGGGTGTTTGACGAGGAACTGGAGGACCTTGATGCAGCCCTGGAGTTTGCACGTAACGCAAGCCCTTCTGAAATCGACGATGCCATAAATCGGCTTAGAGATGAAATAGAAAAGTTTAAGGGAAAAATCAAAGCCGATGGTTCGGATCCGTATTTCCGCCTTGACCCGGGGCCCGGTTTACAGCAAATTGTAATAAGTACTCCGACTAATGAATGGAGAACAAGGACTCCTCTTGATAGTCGTGTTCCAAGAGACTTTGACGGCAGTACTTTTGAGGTAATACCCTATCCTTTTGCTGATTCCGACGGCAAGTCTGATGTTCTAAAGATAAACTATGTTTATAAAGGTCAAAGCACATTTGGCGGAATTTCCCTGGAGGCACCGTTGTCTCCTGTAGTAAACATACCTTCCGGTGCAACCATTGAATTTGATGTATATTACCCAAGAAGTGCACAGGGCAAGTTCATGCGATGGAGACTGGGTACCAACCTTGATACATACATGAGAGAGTATGAATATAATAACCTAAATCCCGACTGGGTTGGCAGCTACCAAGGTGAAACCTGGTATAAGGCACATCATAGCGTAACCGCACCGACGGGAACAATGTCGACCTTTACTCTCGAACTCCATGGGGAAACATCCCGTCCTGCAGAAACTGGTACTCTTATTGTAGCTGACATCAAAATTATGGCTCCCGATCCCGATGGCATTCCACTTCCACCTGTGGTCAATAACAAACGGTACAATGAAGTAGCTCCATTAAAAAGTGTATACAATAATGAAAATGGTTTATTTATGGTTGGAACTCTTGGGTCAAGCTCAATAAGCGGTCTGAGAGCTTATCATTATGAAATTTTTGTTGATGGCAACAATCTCAAAGCTGAACCTACTCATCCGCGTGGGCCCAACTGGCTAAGAAGTGTTGATGGACAACCGTTGAGTGGTGCAAATACTACTCCCGGTTTAAACGAATATAGTTTCCCGACTAACTATTACCTTGGCATCAGAAATTCCGGTGCTCCCGGTGAATACAAGTGTCATGGCCATGTTCTGGCATGGTATAACCAGGCTCCCGCATGGATGAGACAGATTGTTCCTGCTACCCTTCCTCAGGGATATAACGGTACAACAGAATTCTACGGACTGGGTAACGGCGTTACAACCCAGGTCAGGGTTAATAAAGATATGGCCAGAAGGGTGCAATTCAACCATATAATGTATGTGATGCGGCACTTCCTTACCACTGATCCCAAGTATGGTTCCAGTGAATCCCGCGGCATAATTCCATTCCATTCATGGGACGTACTCAACGAAGAAGTGCATGAAAGCCGTCATAGCGAACTTATTCCGCAGGATCCCAATAGCTGGAGGAAGAGCCTTAAGCATACAAACTGGTTAGTTGCAATGTCGGATGATCTGATTAGCGGAGATCTATCAGAACACTATATTTACCTGTTATTCAAATTTGCACACATTGCAGCACCAAATGCCCAGATGGCAGAAAAATACAAGGCCAACTATAGTAACCTGCCAGAGTATATGAAGCTTGATGGACATGATAATAATGGCAGCATTGATGAGTATGTACTTGAGAATCCTCCCAAATTAGTATATAACGATTATGGTTTTGCTACTCGAACTAAAGCCAGGACTGTATATAATATGGTTCGTGCCCTAAATACTGCGTGGCTTTCGGATCAGTTGTATGACGGCAGGCCTCTGATTGAAATTGTAGGTATCCAGGGACACGATTCAATTGGAAAAACACTGGCAAGCGATAACCAGTATGCAGTAGCTCTCTTTGCCAAATTAGTTGATGAAGGGCTTCTTTCGGGTATCTGCTTTTCAGAGTTTGATTTGAAAGTGCCCACCAATACCCCGGGAGGCGGGGCAACAGCACCAGCAACATTAAATGTTAAACAGTCTGATGCTCTTGGTTATCAATATGCCTTAATGTTCAAACTGTTCAGGAAGTTTGCACCTTACATCACTCATGTTACCAACTGGGGTGTAAGTGGCTCGGGATGGCAGGGAAGCTATGTGCTGTTTGACAGTCAGCAAAATGCCAATGCTGGTTACTATGCTGCCATGAATCCTGACAGGTTTATCCTTGGACATTCATATTTGGATGAGTTCTTTAAAGGAGAATATGAAAAGCTTCATAAAGGATACGGAGTGGATTTAGGCGATCTCGGAGTCTACTATGTAAAACCTGGTTTGAAAGTAACTCCCGATAAGAATATTGTAGCCAAAGGCGATTATTTTAACCTTGTAACTGAATTTGACGAAGATGTAACAGTTCCGTCCAATGCGGCAATAATAACTTACAATTACGATAATACTAAGTTTGCTTATCGCGGATTTACACCTGCAGAGGGGTTAAATGTACTTAGAACTCAATCAAAGGAAGGAAGCATAACGATCGTAATTTCCAATTTACAGGATTACGCAATATCAAAAATTGGAAAAGCTCTCTTCTCGACTTTAAAAGACGCTGCTCTCAAAAATGAGACAGTGCCCATAGATGTCAATATTGAATATGTCTTTAAGGATAGTGATGGCAGCAAGAGCATAGTAAAGGCGGATACTGTGGCAGGTGTTGTAACAACATATATCGGCGATGAAGTAACGCTTATTGATCTGTCGAATGTAATAGACTTATTTGGCGTAAAGAATACCGAGCCCGCATGGGAGGATGCGAAGTATTACGATTATAACAACAATGGTGAAATTGACATATACGACATTACAGTCCTCGCTCGTAAGGTTAAGATATAAACCCTTGGTTTGTTAAATAGCAGTTTAGAAGCACCCGTTCCCGGGCTATATATCCGACAGGAGATATATGGCCCGGGGACATGGGTACAGAAATGTACAATATACACTATGTCAATAATTTGGTAGCATTCTGTGTTATATGGTGTATAGGGTATGTATATTTTTTTAACATCTAATATGTAAATAAATGGAAAAAATACAAAGAATATAAAAGGAAGGAGGAGATATGAGATGATAACAAAACAAAAAGAGAGAGTGCTTATATGTATATTGTTAATCGCCTTAATGGTACTTTATGTATTTCCCACATCAGTATCCTCGGCAGGATACGTTGACAATGCACCTGCAAATCTTTTTGGATTGCGAACCGGTGGTGCCGTTCATCCCAACGAACCTGTCAAGCGTGCGCAGGCAGTTTACACCACAAGACCTCCTGTATTCGGAACTAATGACGAAATATGGAATCGGGCCAAACCATATACCGTAGACCAAGTTATATATGATTATGGATCCAGCATTCCATCTAAAGGTGTATTCAGGGTTTTATGGGATGATCATAATCTCTACGTCAGGGTTGAAGTGACGGATGACAGCGTTATTGGCGGTTCAGCAGCTCCGCGTCAATTGGATTCTGTTGAAGTTATGGTGTCAGAGCGGAACTTCAGGGGACATTTGATTCCTGACAATGATAATGATCCTACCCGGGTTCACGAAAAGCGCAAAGCAAACTGGTATCGCCTTTCGGCTCCGGCGGAATCTGGAAGCGGAGAATTCGGGCGGGCACAGGCTAAATATGCCAATCCCCCATGGCCGAACAGTGCGGTTAACCTGGAGGAAAACAGTGATTGGGCCCGTTCAACTCGTACAGATACCGGTTTTGTAACTGAGTTAAGAATCCCCCATTATGATGGTTCAGTCGCAAAAAAAGATGGTGTAATCTATGGCTTTGATATTCAGATAAATGATGTGGAGAGTTCTAATGCGAGTATTGATAACCGCCGGATTATAACCTGGAATAATAAGGCCAACGACAATGACGGAATCAGTATGCACTGGGGCGAACTCGAACTGACCCAATGGGCTGCATCAAATTCGGAGATTGCGAAGTTCGTTGTCCAGGAAAATGGGTATCGCGGTTGGAAGACAACCACTGCATTAAATATTTACTTCTCAAAGGACGTTGAAGATCTGACTGCAGACGATATAACCCTTAGCGGGCTTCCAGTAACCAAGGGTGGATTGACCAAGGTAAATAACAGACACTACATGCTTGAAATAGATGGAGTTACGCAGCCGGATCGCACTGTACCTGCGGATGATCCGTCCAGATACGTGAGCGTCTCGATTGATAAGGAAGGGGTAACAACAGATCCGGCCTCGGCGTTGGTTTTTTACGAAATGAATGCTCCGCCTGCAGGTTACGAATATTTTGTAAGCGTACATGATCCAAATTTTGAGGAAAGGATGCCGGCCTCCTTCGGACTCAACGATCCCTTCCAATTCTTTGTTACAACTGATGGACAGTCCGGTGGATTTGGAGAGGTAATACCCAATAGAGTTGTCACCGAAAAGGACTGGGAGGATCGGAGAAAAGAAATACAGGCCCTTGTGCAGTATTACTGGTACGGTACAACCGGCACTTTTGCTCAGGGGAAGGATATAATAGATATAATTACCAATGTGACGGTTTCCGGAAACAACATAACAGTAACATTGGAGGATAACGGGATATCCACTTCCATTACATATACCGTGACTATGCCTTCAGAAGAAAGCATAGAAGCTGCAGGCTATGATCCCAACAATATTCCCTGGGGCATTGGCTCTAACCAGACTGACTATGGTATTGCATATGTTAGCCTGCCCTGGTTTGGCGGTGGTAATCATTCGGACTTGTATCCGACCGACTATCGCGTAACTGGTCATGATGCGGGCTCGATTATGCAGTATGCATGGCGTGTCGGGGTATTTCCTGCTGCTTTGGAATGGCTGGAAAAAAATGATCCCGAAAATGCAACCAGTTTAAATCCCTACGGAGGTTTTGTAACAGGAGTTTCTATTGGTGGGAAGCAGGCCCGCATGGCAGCTGCCATGAACGACAGAATTGCCGTTTCTGCAGCATCTGAGTCCGGCGCATTCGGTATAAATCCCTTCCGCTATTTACAGGAAGGCCGATTATATAATTATGCGGGTGTCAGACAGACTAATCACTTCAGATATCAGAAGACATATAACAGCCTCTATTACAGCGGTGAATGGGGCTGGCTTGGTCTGAATACTGCCAGAAAATTCAGTGAGCATAATAAGGCTTTGATTCCCTTTGACATGCACCTCATCAGCGCTTTGATGGCTCCGACAAGCAAAAACCCGAAACGGGCATTAATCGAATTCCTTAATGACAGTCAAAGCCAGGGCTGGGCAGCTGCCGAACCCGGTGTAATGAATTATTTGGCTGCAAAAGAGGTCTTTGACTGGCTTGGATCTAAGAATATAGCCATACGTGTACGGGATGGTGCCCATGCCCTGCAGAACCGCGATCTACCCTACATTGTTGCTGTTATGGACGCCCTCTTCGGCCCCGAAAAGGAATATATCGAACTAAGGAGGCCGTTCAGCAGCACCGGTGGGCAACGCGACAATTCGTTACCTTCTAAATACTATAAATCGATTAATGATTTATCTGCTTACCCCCATAACTGTCAGAGTGCCTACATGCAATGGAGCCGACCCGGCAAGGATATGCTATGGGTGGATGTGCAGCATGTCACTGAAGGAATACCCGTTACATTTAATGCCTATACAGATGAAGATGTGGAAGCAGTATCTGTAAAAATATATGATCACGGTGATTTGAATCCCACAGCTCCTCCCACTCTCCTGTATGATTTAGGCACCTTCCCGGTAGTGAAAGGAAAAGCAAGCATAAGCCTCAGCAAGGATCAAACCAAGGCAGGCCGTTATGTTGTTACTACAGTGGGCAATAACGGCAAGGAAAAGAGGAGCGTGTCCTTTGATGGCCTTGACATAGCCACTGCTTTGCGCCACAGCTATAACACCGAGCAGAGCCATACTACCAATGCTTATGGTTTTACAAGCAAAATTAACCAGAAGTCTGTTAGAATATTCTATAACGATATCGAACTACCTCCGAGCACCCTTGAACAGGAGACGGCCAGAGAGCCATCTGCATTCGTAATGGAATACGGTGTGTCGCATCCATTCGGACCCGGTAATCAGAGGGTTAGAATTGAGAATCTGCAGCTTGAATCTATGCCCGGCTACACCTTTGTCCTATATGTAGAGAATCCCGATTCCAAACCCTCCTGGAGCGCCAGTGAGGTTGTTCAGAGGAATACCACCTATGCCAACTGGCCACCATTCCATAACGGCGTGGGCAATGGAAGCGGCGCTACCGATGAGACCCGTGAAGATGGTTCCGTACCGCTTCTGTGCCCTCCAACTACCACCAATTTTAACGCCGAGGTTCAATTTGATTGGAGTAGGATTCTTACGGAGAGCAAACTGGTCATTTACTTCAGCGAGGAGATGGATCCGAATAACTTTGGAATCGGATTCGATTTTTCAGATGATTTCTATGTAGAATGGGCAGACGACAATAAATCGGTTACCATAACATTTGAAAACATTACAAAGTCGATTGAAGGCAATGCATATATTATTCGTCTTAAGGATGCAAAAGGCAACATGATAGCCGGCCCCATCGGCTCATCAACGGATACCCTGCCTTATATTCCGCCTTATGAGTTGATAATTACCACGGACAAGAAACTAGTAAACAAAGGTGAATACTTCAATGTAAGTGCTGCCTTTAGCGAGGCCGCATCCACCAATGCATTGGCTATAACCTTCAAGTACAATCCCAATCTCTTCAGATATCGTGGTTTTACTCCGGCAGATGGCGTAAGTGTTGGCAACACGATCCGCGATGATGAGAATGGAAAAATCACTTTCGTGTTGGCTAAGTTAGAGGGATACGCATGGAAAGACATCGGAAAAGTACTGTTTTCGGCATTGGATGATGCGGAACTTCCAATGGGCAAAACTTCCATAAATGTTAGCATGAAATATGCATACAAGGCAGAAAACGGTATGAAATATATACTGAGCCTGGCTGCCGATACCGAACTGACAACCGGCAGGCCATGGACCGGTGAGCTAACGCTTATTGATCTTTCCAATGCTATTGACTACTTTGGAACCACCTCCGATGATAGCATTTGGGACAGGGCAATGTATTATGATTTCAACAGCAATGGTGAGATCGATATAAGCGATATTACGTACATTGCAGTACGCATACGTATATAAGCCCATTTTAATTCCGACATTGAACGGAATTTGATAAAAGCACATAAAGAATCCCCCGACCCATTAAGCGGGGGATTCTTTTATAGTGCTTTCGGTTAAAGTCAAAATAGTGCACAACGACTCAGAAGGAGATGTTATCTATTAATATCTGAATGATCTGGGAATTGATATGTATCAACACAAATATGTACATATGTGTAAGACCAATTTCTGAGATTCGGAAGAAAATTGATAAAGAGATAACTATTGTTGGTACCTTACCTCCGTTATCGCTGCTGGATGAAACACCAGAGCATATATACAATGCGACTCTTGTACGGTAACCCCTCAATTTGATGCTATGGAGAGATTGGCAGATTTATTTGGTTATATAGAAACTGGTTGCAATTTAAAGTATTTACGCATCTTCAGACTATGAAATGGCAGGATGCTGGACTTGTTAGATTTACATACACTTTGAAAATTATGGGAACGATAATAATTATTAACACGAATTGTTTAAATGCAATGTACGATTAAAAAGTCGTCGACCTCCAATAGTGCAAAAATCCCTGGAGATCGACGACAATTTTTTGTGTTACTAGTTTCCTATAAATCTTTATTTTTTGGGAAAATAGTGATATAATTAAATAAAACAGTCAGAATAAATTAGAACTAGAAAATAATAACAAACCTTGATATAGCTGCAATCTAACGGGTTTTTAGTCTACCTATAAGGAATTGAAACTGACATTCCCTGCACAGTGAAATAAGATTTCTCTTTTCGTTTTTAGTCTACCTATAAGGAATTGA
>LFSE01000073.1:0-49479 GCA_001513075.1 Clostridiales bacterium DTU074
GGTATTTCGTGGTACAATTATATTGAGCCATAGTGGGACCCCCTGTATGTTTGGTTTTTTGTTGGATATCTATATCATACAGGATTTCTCACTATGGTTCTATATTTTTTTGGTGTTGCATTTAATTTTACAACGAACCATGCTATAATGTCTTCAAATTACTTCTTGACAACATTAAAATCAGCAAAAATAAGCAATACGGAGGGATTGAAATGAAGGTTTTGAGAAACCGGAGCGAGATAGATGAAAAATATAAATGGCGCTTGGAGGATATATATGAAAATGAAGAGCTGTGGGAAGAGGATTTTCAAAGGGTAAAGAAGATGCTTGCTGAAGTTGCCGGCTTTAAAGGCAGGATAAACACAGCTGAAAACCTGTATAAGATCTTAGATTTGAACGACCGGATAGGCATAAGCCTGGGCAAGATCTTTTCCTATGCCAGGATGAGAAGGGATGAGGATAATACCAACGCCAGGTACCAGGGTTTGACCGACAGGGCCATGATGCTGAGCATTGAAGCTATGAGCGCCACATCTTTTATTGCTCCTGAAATCTTATCCATTGATGAGCAAAAATTGCGTGCAATGATCTGTGAGAAGGAAGAGCTGAAAATCTATAGACAGTATCTGGAGAATTTGCTGCGGTTTAAGCCCCATGTTCTTTCTCCCGAGGAGGAGAAAATATTGGCTGAAACCGAAATTTTGGGAGAGTCCATCTCTGATATATATACCATGCTGAATGATGCCGATTTAAGATTTCCGGTTATTAAGGATGAGGAAGGCAATGAGGTGGAACTGACCCACGGCAATTACATAAGCTTTATGCAGAGCAAAGACAGAAGCGTAAGAAAAGTGGCTTTTGACGGGATGTACGATACCTATAAGAAATACATAAATACCTTTGCTTCCACAATGTCCGGAAATGTCAAAAAGGATATCTTCTATGCAAACACCAGAAAGTACAATTCCTCATTGGAGGCTTCTCTGTTTGATGACAATGTGGATGTCAGCGTTTACAACAATCTGATAGAGACAGTACACGGAAGACTGGGGGCGTTACACAGATATGTGGCTGTAAAAAAGCGGCTTCTGGGTTTGGATGAGATGCACATGTACGATCTGTACGTTCCGCTGATAAAGGAATATGACAAGCAGTTTAAGTATGAAGAAGCGATTGATTTGGTGCTGGAAGGGTTAAAACCTCTGGGGGACGAGTATGTAAACCTGCTGAAGCAGGGTTTTTCTTCGCGGTGGATCGATGTATACGAGAACAGAGGTAAGACATCGGGTGCGTATTCGTGGGGAGCGTACGGTGTGCATCCATACGTGCTGCTAAACTTCCAGGGCAAGCTTAATGATGTGTTTACCATCGCCCATGAAATGGGGCATTCGTTGCATACTTACTATTCAAATGCTGCACAGCCTTACGTATATTCCGGCTACAAGATTATTCTGGCTGAGGTTGCTTCTACCTGCAACGAGGCCATACTTATGGATTATCTTTTGAAAAATTCCGTTGATAAAAAGGAAAGGCTGTATCTGTTGAATCATTTTCTTGAGGAATTCAGGACCACCGTGTTCAGGCAGGTGATGTTTGCCGAGTTTGAGAAGATAATTCATGAAATGGCCGAAGGAGGCGAGGCATTGACGGCCGAGGTGCTTAACCAAAAATACTATGAGTTAAACAGGCTTTATTATGGCAATGAGATGGTGATTGATGAGGGCATTAGCTATGAATGGGCCAGGATTCCCCATTTTTACAGAAGTTTTTATGTGTACAAGTATGCAACTGGTTTTTCCTCTGCCATAGCCATCTCCCAGATGATTATGAATGAAGGACAGACGGCTGTGGAAAGATACAAGGAATTCTTAAAGAGCGGCAGTTCGGATTATCCGCTGAATATCTTGAGGAAAGCCGGTGTGGATCTTACTGTTCCGAAACCGATTGATGATGCACTAGATGTATTTGAGAAACTGCTTGACGAGTTTGAAAAGGAGAGCCTTTGAAGCAAAGCTCACTTTTTTGTTACGGAATTCATGGTACAACAAAACATATAAAAAACTATTGCATTCTGTGACAAAGTTATGTATACTACTTTTAGTATCTGGTATTAATAATAGCTAATCATACATGCTTTGAGGTGATTTATGAGTGGCACGTTTGAACCTGCCTAAAAAAGCCAGGCAAAGGGAGCTGATGGAAAGGCTGAAGGCCGATCCCTTTCTGACCGATGAAGAGTTGAGCGATATATTTCACGTCAGTGTACAGACAATTCGGTTGGATAGGCTTGAACTGGGGATCCCCGAGCTGCGGGAGAGGATAAAAAGCGTTGCTGAGAGGAATTATGAAAAACTCCGGGCCATCGGCGGGCAGGAGATTGTGGGTGAACTGATAGAGATAGAACTGGGTAAAAGCGGTATTTCGATACTGACTCCCACCGAGGATATGGTTTTTGAAAAGACCAAGATTGTGAGGGGACATTATATATATGCTCAGGCCGAGTCTTTGGCAATTGCAGTTATCGACGCCAAGGTAGCCCTTATAGGCGTGGCCAATATAAAATATAAGAATCCGGTCTACCTGAATGACAAGCTGGTGGCAAAAGCTGAAGTGGTGCGGCAGAGAGGGAACAAATATTTTGTATGGGTGAAAACAAAGGTCAATTACCAGGAGGCATTCAGAGGAAAATTTATACTGGTTTCAATGGACGATGAGCAATAGGAGGGGTTGCATGAATATCATTGTAGATGCCATGGGCGGTGACAGAGCTCCCGGCGATATTATACAGGGCTGTATTGATGCTGTGATGGAATACGATATCTCGCTTACCCTTGTGGGTAACGAGGATGTGATTAGGGGAGAGCTTAAGAACAGGAATGCGCCGGAGAACAGATTTACAATTGTACACGCATCCGAGGTTATCGAAGCTGATGAAGCTCCCGTGGCGGCCGTCCGGGGAAAAAAGGATTCATCAATGGTAAAGGGTTTGGAACTGATTCGACAGGACCCCAAGGGAGTGTTTGTATCGGCGGGGAATACGGGCGCCCTGATGGCAGGAGGGCTCCTGAAGGTGGGGCGAATAAAGGGAGTTGACCGCCCTGCCCTTGCACCAGTGATACCCAATTTAGGGCGGGGCACCTTGCTCATCGACGCAGGGGCAAATGCCGAGTGCAAACCTCAGAATCTTGTTCAATTTGCCATAATGGGTTCCATATATATGGAAAGGGTTATGCAGCACGACAACCCTACGGTGGGTCTGGTGAATATCGGACAGGAAGAGACAAAGGGAAATGAGCTGACCAAGGAGGCATATGCACTTCTTAAGCAGGAGAAGTCCATAAATTTTATCGGAAACGTTGAGCCCCGTGATATACCCCAGGGAGTTGTGGATGTACTGGTGTGCGATGGTTTTGTAGGGAATGTAATTCTCAAGCTTACCGAGGGGGTAGCTTTTGGTCTGTTCCAGATGTTAAAGGAAGAGCTGACTAAAAATGCTCTATCAAAAATCGGGGCGCTGCTTCTCAAGCCGGGCTTTAGAACGATAAAAAACAGGATGGATTATGCAGAACACGGTGGAGCCCCTCTTTTGGGTATAAAAGGCGGTATTATCAAGGCTCATGGCAGTTCGGACGCAAGAGCGATCAAAAATGCCGTGCGACAGGCTGTTTTGTTTGCCCGGAATAATGTTTTGGAGACCATAATGGCCAGCGTTAATCCGTCAGGGGAGGTTAGCTAATGGTTAGACTGTATCAAAGCGGCATAATTGCTACCGGCAGTTACGTACCTGATACGGTTATTACCAATCACGATTTGGAAAAAATTGTTGACACCAGCGATGAATGGATTGTATCAAGGACGGGAATTCGGGAAAGGCGCATTGCGGATAAGGATATGGCAGCTTCCGACCTGGCCACTAAGGCGGCACAGATGGCCCTACAGGGCTCCGGCCTTACCGCGTCGGAACTGGATATGATCATAGTAGCTACCGTTACTCCCGACATGAACTTCCCATCCACTGCCTGTCTTGTACAGAGGAACATAGGTGCGGTAAATGCCTCAGCTTTTGATCTGGAAGCGGCATGTTCTGGCTTTGTATACGGCTTAATTGTTGCCGCTCAATTTATTGCAACGGGAGCTTGTCGCTATATAATGGTGATCGGCTCCGAATGCTTAAGCAAGTTTGTCAACTGGGAGGACCGTAACACCTGTGTTCTCTTCGGAGACGGAGCCGGAGCTGTCATATTAGGCCGGGTGGAGGAAGGTTACGGTATTTTATCCCATATTCTGGGGGCCGACGGTAATGGGGCAGATTTTCTTACTCTTGGAGCAGGAGGGTCAAGAAATCCGGCTTCCTTTGAAACCGTCGAAAAACAGCTGCATTGCATCCATATGGATGGAAGCGAGGTATTCAAGTTTGCTGTCCGCATTATGGCTTCCATGGCTGAGGAGGTTGTAAAAAATGCCGGCCTGAGAAAGGAAGAGGTGGATTATCTTATTCCGCACCAGGCCAACATAAGGATTATAGAAGCAGCCAGGAAGCGGCTGGAACTACCCGAAGATAGGGTATATGTCAATTTGGACAGGTATGGCAATATGTCGGCAGCATCAATCCCGGTAGCACTGGATGAGGCGGTACGGCAGGGGCGGATCAAGAAGGATGACAATATAGTAATGGTTGGTTTTGGCGCAGGGCTTACCTGGGCGGCATGTACCATTAAATGGGCTGTTTAAATATGGAGCTGACTTTGAGTTTTATGTCAGGACCGTAGGGCGTGGGGAGAATGGCTTGTCTGACACATGAGATGGGGTTTCGCCAAAAGTCCTCGCTTTATTATGTGTGGCCTGGTAGCAGAGAGATGCTGTTATAAGGGTCAAATGAGGGAGGATGGATATGCAACACAGGATAGGGTTTATGTTTCCGGGACAGGGAGCCCAATATGTGGGAATGGGCAGGGAATTATACGATTGTTATGATGAGGTAAGGGAATTATTTGATAGAGCTGATGAAGTCCTGGGAAAAAGCATTAGCCGCATATGTTTTGAAGGTCCTGAAGATGAGCTTGTAAAGACTGAGAACACCCAACCGGCGATATTGCTGGTTAGCACGGCCGTATTAAAGGTGCTGGCAAAGCACAGCATTAAGCCTGCAATGGCTGCCGGCTTAAGCTTAGGAGAGTACGGAGCTTTGGTGGCGGCAGATGCCATCGCTTTTGAAGATGCTCTCCCGCTGGTTATGAAGAGGGGACAGTTTATGCAAAGGACTGTTCCCCTTGGCGAAGGTATGATGGCAGCTGTTTTGGGCCTTGAGAGGGAGAAAGTTGAAGAATGCTGCAGCATGGCTGGCGATACCGGTGTTGTGGAGCCGGCGAATTACAACTGTCCCGGCCAGATCGTGATATCGGGGCAGGTAGCTGCTGTTCAGAAGGCATGTGCCATAGCAAAGGATATGGGAGCCAAGCGAACAGTACTGCTGTCAGTCAGTGCACCGTTTCATTGTTCGCTGCTCAAACCCGCCGGCGAGGAGTTGAAAAAAGAACTGGATAAAATAGATATCAGGGATCCCGAGATTCCCGTTATATCCAATGTGGAAGCTCTGCCCGCAAGAGATGCCGCCCACATACGCAGACTGCTGGTACAGCAGGTGAGCAGCCCGGTGCGCTGGGAGGACAGCATTCGTTACATGATCAAATGTGGGATTGAGATATTTATAGAGGTCGGACCGGGGAAAGTGCTAAACGGTTTTCTTAAAAAGATATCCAACAAGGTAAAGGGTTATAATGTTGAAGATTTGAAGTCGCTTAGGAGAACCATTGAGGAATTGGGAGGGACGCTATGATGGATTTAAAGGGGATGACAGCCCTTATTACCGGGGCTTCCCGCGGTATAGGCAGGGCTATCGCTATATACCTGGCCGAACTTGGGGCGCAGGTGGCCGTGAACTACGCCAGTTCGGAGGAACAGGCCCGTGAGGTGGTGGAGCAAATAAAGAACAGAGGCGGCAGGGCCATGGCAATTAAAGCTGATGTAGCCAATGTTCGGGATGTGGATAGCATGTTTGAACAAGTTCTGGCTGAATTCGGCGATCTGCATATCCTGGTCAACAACGCCGGGATTAATCGGGATGGGCTGCTTATCAGAATGAAGCAGGAAGACTGGGATGCTGTGCTGGAAACCAACTTAAAAGGAGTGTATAACTGTTCCAAGGAAGCTGCCAGAATTATGATCAAAAAGCGAAGGGGTAAGATAATCAATATTTCCTCGGTAGTAGGAGTAGCGGGTAATGCAGGCCAGTCCAACTATGCTGCTGCCAAGGCAGGGATAATAGGTTTTTCAAAGGCGATAGCCCGGGAGCTGGCACCCCGTAATATCCAGGTAAATGTTGTAGCACCCGGTTTTATAACCACCGATATGACCGATAAACTGCCCGAAGCGGTGAAGCAGGATATGTTGAACCGGATACCTTTGGGGCGATATGGCAAACCCCAGGAAGTTGCCTATGTTGTGGGTTTTCTTGCATCCGATAAAAGTCAGTATATAACCGGACAGGTAATTCATGTTGACGGTGGAATGATAATGTAATATGATTTCTTATATAGCAATAATCATAAATTATAGTTGTTGTAACCTTAGGTTGAGCTTGGTGCCGTGAAAGGAGGTGAAGGTGATGATATTTGAGAAGATTAGGGATATTATTGCTGAACAGTTGGGAGTGGATCCGGGTGAAGTTACGCCTGAGTCCAGGTTTATTGATGATCTGGGAGCGGATTCTTTGGATATCGTGGAGTTGATAATGGCGTTGGAAGAGGAGTTTGATATGGAAATTCCCGATGAAGATGCCGAAAAGATTTCAACGGTTGGGGATGTAGTAGAGTACATCAAGGCTCACTCATAAATTTAATTCAGGATTATTACGGGTTCCCCAATCTGTGGGGAACCCATATTAATGCGTGGAATAATAGTTGATCATTTCAGTAATGGCTTTATTCGTACTTTGGAGGTGTTTATGAGTAGCAGGGTTGTTATAACGGGTTTGGGTGCCATTACCCCCATAGGGAACACAGTTGATGAGTTTTGGAATTCCTTGTGCAACGGGCAAAGCGGAGTGGGCAGAATAACGAAATTTGATGTAAGCGAGTTACCTACTCAGATAGCTGCCTGTGTAAAGGATTTCGATCCTGTCAATTATATGGATAAAAAGGAAGCCAAGCGAATGGACAGATACACCCAGTTTGCTGTGGCAGCTGCTAATATGGCGATAAAGGATGCAGAGCTGAATCTGGACAAAATCGATAAGGAACGCTTCGGAATTGTTTTGGGAACGGGTATAGGCGGGATTGAGACCCTGGAGGAACAGTTTGGTGTTATGATGCAGAAGGGGCCGGGAAGGGTGAGTCCATTTCTTGTCCCAATGATGATTGCAAACATGGCTGCCGGACAGCTTTCGATCTTGGTTGGAGCGAAGGGTATTAACACAACGGTGGTGACGGCCTGTGCCTCAGGAACTCATGCCATAGGCGAAGCTTTCAATGCCATACGTACCGGTGCGGCCGATGTGGTCATAACCGGCGGAAGTGAAGCGCCAATAACAAGAATTGCGCTGGCTGGCTTTTGTTCCATGAAGGCCCTGTCTGTCCGCAATGATGATCCGAAAGCTGCTTGCCGTCCTTTTGATCAAGAGCGTGATGGTTTTGTAATGGGTGAAGGAGCAGGAATACTCATCCTGGAAAGCTATAGGCATGCTGTAAAACGGGGAGCCAGGATTTTAGCTGAAATTGTCGGGTATGGTTCCACGGCCGACGCGTATCACATTACGGCGCCCGCACCGGATGGAGAAGGCGGAGCCAGGGCAATGCAGCTGGCCTTGGATATGGCCAGGATTTCGCCCGGCGATATTAGCTACATTAATGCCCATGGCACTTCAACACCTTATAATGATAAGTTCGAAACCAAAGCAATTAAGGATGTATTTGGGGAACATGCGTATAAATTGGCCGTTAGCTCTACCAAATCAATGACGGGGCATCTGCTGGGTGCTGCGGGAGGAGTAGAGGCGATAGCGGTGGTAAAAGCGATTGCTGAACAGTTTGTTCCTCCCACCATAAATTATACCTTCCCTGATCCCGAGTGTGATTTGGATTATGTGCCCAATCAGGGGCGGGCTTGGGAAATTGAATATGCCCTATCAAATTCATTCGGTTTCGGCGGACATAATGCCTGTATACTGGTAAAAAGATACACCGGATAGCCTGCTTCAGAGTCAAAGACTGGATTCCATACACCCGTAGAGCCTAAGGCTCTATTTTTTTGGCTTGACAAACTGTGGTTCCACAATATAATCTAGCATAGGAACCGGCCCGGAAAGCAGCAGTTTTTCCTATTGAATAAGAGAGCGCTGAGCAAGGGAAAGGAGCCATATATGATAATCAATGAAAACAGGAGGCGTAAGCTGGAAGAGTTGGAGAAGGCCATCGGCTACACTTTTAAAGACAAGGGTATTTTGAATACCGCATTAACCCATTCTTCCCATGCGCATGAGCACAGACCGAAAATGCAGCATAATGAAAGGCTCGAATTCTTGGGTGATACGGTATTGAATATGGTGATAAGCGAATATCTGTATTTGAACTATCCTCAGCTCTCGGAAGGACGTTTGACCAAGGCGAGAGCCGTAATTGTATCTGAAGCCTCGCTGGCGGATGCAGCAAGGCGTATTAATCTGGGGCGATATATACTTCTGGGCAGAGGGGAGGAGAACAGCGGCGGACGCAACCGGGATTCGATCCTGGCGGATGCTCTGGAATCTATAATAGCCGCTGTGTATCTGGATGGAGGTTTGGAACATGCCAGAACCTTTGTCCTTAACAGCCTGGGACAAGGTATATCGGAAGTTATGCAGGGCAGGGGTCTGAAGGATTATAAGACCGATTTGCAGGAGATACTCCAGCAGAGTTCGTATGATCATATTGAGTACCGTATTGTGAAGGATTCAGGTCCTGATCATGATAAAATCTTTTATGCCCAGGTATTTCATGGGAACCGCCTGATAGGTGAGGGTACGGGAAGAAGCAAGAAAGAGGCCGAGCAGCAGGCTGCCCAGAATGCTCTGAAGGATATGCAAAAGTAAAGAGGTGCTGTAATTTGTATTTAAAAAGACTGGAAATCTACGGTTTTAAATCCTTTGCCAACAGGGTTGTTATTGAGTTTGACAGGGGAATAACCGCAATTGTCGGTCCGAATGGCAGTGGCAAGAGCAACATAGCTGATGCTATACGCTGGGCTTTAGGGGAACAAAGCCCTAAAACCCTGCGTGGTGGAAGAATGGAAGATGTAATTTTTTCCGGAACCCAGACCAGAAAACCCCTTGGTTTTGCTGAGGTGACCCTTGTAATAGATAATTCCGATGGAGCACTGCCTGCCGAATTTTCTGAGGTATCGGTGACCCGCAGGGTTTTTCGCTCCGGTGAAAGTGAATACTATATAAACCGTTCTCCGTGCCGTTTAAAGGACATCATCGAGATGTTTGTGGATACTGGCATTGGAAGGGATGGCTATTCCATTATAGGGCAGGGTCGGGTAGAGGAGATCCTCAGCATGCATTCCGAAAGTCGAAGGGAGATCTTTGAAGAGGCTGCCGGTATAATGAAATACAAGCTGCGTCGGGATGAGGCCTGCAAGAAGCTGCAAAAAACTCAGGAAAACCTTGTGCGGGTGGAGGATATACTGGCTGAGTTGCATCAGCAGCTGATACCCCTGGAATCTCAGAGCCGTATAGCTCAGCAGTATTTGGATTTGCGAGAACGCTTAAAAATTCTGGAGATAAACAGATTTGTTGCCCAATATGACAGACATGTCAGCAGGATAAAGGACATAAAGGAACAGGTTGAACTTCTTGACAGAGAGATAGCCAATCACAGAGAGCAACTAAACCTGGATGAACAAGCACAGCATATTCTACACGAGAAAATTGAGAATCTGCGGGAGGAAATCCAAAATCATATTGAGAGCCGGCATGAGCTCGACAGAGGGATCGAAAGGGCAAAGAATGAAATACGATTGTTGGATGAGAGGATCAGCCAGTACTTGAGGGACAATCAGAGGCTTGAGGCTGAAATAAGGGAACAGGAGATATATATAGAGACAAAGCAGGCTGAGATAGACACCCATCTTCGTAAAAAGATGGAAAATGATAGTATGATTGAAACAAAAAAGATAAAACTGGCAGAATTGAACTTAAAAGCCGCACGGCTCCAGGACGAGCTTTCCCATAAGCAACAGCAGGCCGAAAGCCGGCGTAAGGACGCTGCACAAATCCTTAATAAAATTGCCGAATATAGAAACAATATCATAAAGAACCAGGCAAGAAGCGATAATTTGCTGGAATTATACAACAATACCCGAAAGCTGATCGAGAAAAAAACCGATGAAAAAGCCAGGCTAGAATCCAATGAACGACAAATAAAGGAAAGGCTGGATTCCATATGGCTTGAGAAGCAAAATATAGCCGATCGTTGTGATGACTTAAAGAAAAAAATAGACAATAATAAGAAAGACGCAGCAGAGCTGTATACATCCCTTCAAACTAGGAAACAAAGGCTCGAGGGCATGAAGTCCAGGCTTCAGTTGCTCATGGACATGAGAAAATCCTACGAAGGCTTTAACAGAGCTGTTTATCGCATTTTTGAAGCCAGCAGGCGGGATAGGGCTTTGGCCGATCGGATATGCGGCGTTGTGGCAGAGCTCATCGAAGTGCCCAAGGAATATGAGCTTGCCATTGAGATGGTTCTTGGAAGCAGCCTACAAAATATTGTTACCGAGTCTGAAGAGGATGCCAAGTATATAATAGAGTTTTTGAGAAGAAATAAATCCGGACGGGCCACTTTCCTTCCCATATCTTCGGTTCGGCCAAGGGGATTAACGCAAAGTGAGAAAGGGGCTCTTACCATGCCCGGCTGTATAGGCATAGCTTCTCAGCTTATACAATGTGATCCAAGATATACCGGAATATTTGAAAACCTTCTTGGCCGGGTTGTTGTAGCTGAAACCCTGGATCATGCAATAGCCATGGCGAAAAAATATGGCTACTCCTTCAGAATAGTGACGCTGGAAGGGGATATCTTGCATCCGGGGGGATCGATAAGCGGCGGAAGCAGCGGGCAGAGGAGTGTAGGTCTGCTCGGCAGAAAGCGGGAGATTTCAGAACTTCAGGCAGCTATTAAGAATGAAGAGAGTTCCGTTGCCCAACAGCAGGCCATGCTGCGGGAAAAGGAGAGGGAACGGGAGGAATTTGAAAATAAGTTGGGCAGAGATGAGGAACTGCTGCAGGAGTTAGAGCTAATAAGGACAGCCGAAGAGGAAAGGGCTCAGCATTTGTCGTCGGAATTGCAGAAAATTGAGAAAGAGCTGATGGAGCTGCGGGACAATGCCCTAAAGCAGGACGATGAATTAAAACAAGTCCGGAGTATGATTGAAAAACAGCTTGAAGAGATCAGCTGCCTGGAAGCGCAAAATACCGGGGTACAAAACCTGCTGGAAAGCGAGGATTTGCATTTAAGGAAGAGTGTAAAGCTAAAACAAGAGCTGGAAGGACAGATCTCCGAGATAAGGGTGGAACTTGCTTCGCTGGAGCACAAAGGAGCGGCTTTGAACCAGCAGATAAAATATCTTGAGTCGGATATAGTGCGTTGCCAGGAGAGTATAGATAAAAAACGGGAGCAGATTAGGAACAATGTTATTGAGGCGGAAAAATTGAAAACTGCTTTGAAGGAGATCCAAAGGGATATTAATAACCGGCAGGAAGAGCTGGACGAGCTTTGCGGTATGCTGGAGAAGAATGAAAGGGAATTGGCTGAATATAACGCCCAGATGGAAGCTTTGGAGCTTAGGATAAGGGATGAAACCCAACTCATCGGAGGAATAGTTGAGAAGAAGCACCATTATGAGGTCCAGCTGTCCAGATTGGAGGCTGAGCTGGAGAATTTGCTGAATAATATGTGGGAAGAGTACGGGATAACCTATAACACAGCTATCAGCTACGTCAGAGACAGCATAAAGTTGAGCAGTATAAACAGTGAGATTCAAAAGATAAAGGAACAAATGGCGGCCCTGGGGGAAGTCAATGTCAATGCAATTGATGAATTCAAAAGAGTAAAAGAACGCTACGAATTTCTTGAGGCTCAAAAGAGGGATCTGATAGAAGCCAAGGAGGATTTGAGCCGGGTTATAAGGTACATAACTAAGCAAATGGAGGAGAAGTTCAGCCAGGAGTTTGAATTGATAAACCAGCATTTCCAGGAGGTATTCTCCAAGCTGTTCGGCGGTGGCACAGCCCGGTTGATCCTCGAAGATCAGTCGAATATACTGGGTAGCGGCATCGAAATTGTCGCCCAACCGCCCGGCAAAAAGCTGCAAAGCCTCTCACTCCTTTCCGGAGGTGAAAAAGCCCTTACGGCCATTGCCATTTTGTTTGCTATATTAAAGCGGAAACCAACCCCCTTCTGCGTACTCGATGAAATTGAGACATCGCTGGATGAGGGTAACCTGGATAATCTGGGCCGATTTATAAAAGAGTTTTCCCGGGATACCCAGTTTATTGTCATAACCCATAGGCGGAATACCATGCAGGTTTCGGATGTACTGTATGGCATAGTCATGGAGGAGAAGGGCATATCCAATCTTGTTTCGGTCCGTTTGGAGGACAGGGCCAGTTGATAGTTCATTCAATCAATATACTTTATAAAGGAGAGTAAACATATTTATGGATAATAAGGGGTTATTTGCAAAGCTCAAAACAGGTTTGAACAAGACCCGCAAGAGCATCACCGCCCGTATAGATCAGCTTCTGAAGTACCACGGCGAAGTAAATGAGGATCTATATGAAGAGCTGGAAGAATTGCTCATACTGGCGGATGTAGGGGTAAGCACTTCCATGCGACTGATGGATCGGATCCGGGAGCGGGTAGATGCTGAAAAAATAAAGGAAGCCGAAAAGGTCAAGCTTGTTTTAAAAGAAGAGATGATGGATATATTGAGGAACAATGATAAGGACTTTGATTTGAGATTTCCGGCTATTTTTCTTGTGGTTGGGGTAAATGGGGTGGGTAAGACCACCACAATTGGGAAATTAGCCCATTTATTTCAGAATCAAGGAAAGAGGGTACTGATGGCGGCGGGAGATACCTTCCGGGCGGCTGCCATTGAACAGCTGGAAATATGGGCAAATCGTGCGGGCTGTCAGATTGTACGGCACACGGAAGGGGCGGACGCGGGGGCAGTTGTTTTTGATGCCATTCAGGCTACAAAGGCCCGGGAGAACGATGTGCTGATCTGCGATACCGCTGGTAGGCTGCATACTAAAAAGAACTTAATGAACGAGCTTTCCAAGATCGACAGGATAATCGAGCGGGAATTTCCTGAAGCCCAAAAAGAAGTTCTGCTGGTACTGGATGCCACCACGGGTCAAAACGCCCTTTCCCAGGCAAGACTATTCAAGGAAAGCGTCAATATTACCGGCATTGCAATGACAAAGCTGGATGGCACAGCGAAGGGCGGAATTGTGGTTGCCATAAAAAATGAACTGGATATACCCATAAGGTTTATCGGCGTTGGAGAGGGCATTGACGATTTACAGCCCTTCGATGCAAAGAGTTTTGTGGATGCTCTGTTTGAGGACGCATAACAAAAAATCCTGCTTGATTAATCGTCCTATCCATAGTATAATCATGATTGTCCGTGTAAAGTAGAAAGACTTTACAGCAGGAGGATATATGGAGAAGTTAGCTGAAGTGGCAATTCTGCTGGACTTATACGGCGAATTGCTGACATCAAAACAGCGGGATGTGCTGGACCTATACTATAACCATGATCTTTCCCTGGCCGAAATTGCTGAAGCCCGCAACATAAGCAGGCAGGGTGTTCATGATCTGATCAAAAGAGGGGAAAGATCCCTGTATAAGCTGGATAAAAAGCTAAACTACTACACGAAATGGTCTGAGCTGGAGAGGGGAATAGAGAGCATCCTGGAGGAGCTGGAATATATATCAAGGCTATCGGATGATGATTTTGCTGATTCTCCTGACAGCATAAGGCGAAGGCTTCTTGATATCCGTCAGAAGCTTTTGACGCTTGGTGATACATGGATTGGGAGGTTGAATGATGGCATTTGAAGGGTTAACGGGCAAACTGCAAGCCGCTTTGAAGCGCTTAACCGGTAAAGGGAAATTGAGCGAGAAAGATGTAAAGGAAGCCATGCGGGAAGTTAGATTGGCCCTTCTTGAGGCCGATGTTAACTATATGGTGGTTAAGGATTTTGTAAAGAAGGTCACCGAGCGGGCAGTGGGACATGAGATAATGCAGAGCTTAACGCCGGGGCAGCAGGTAGTAAAGATTGTTAATGAGGAGCTTACGGCCCTGATGGGCGGTGTGCAGAGCAAAATCAATTTTGCATCAAATCAGCCTACCGTTGTTATGATGGTAGGCTTGCATGGCTCGGGGAAAACTACTACTGCCGCCAAATTGGCCGGACTGTTAAAGAATCAGGGCAGGAATCCGATGTTGGTTGCCTGTGACATTTACCGGCCGGCTGCAATAAAGCAGCTTCAGGTGGTAGGAGATAAAGTTGGTGTCCCCGTATTTGAGCGGGGGCAGAAGGAACCGGTTCAGATTGCCAAGGAAGCCTTGTCGCTGGCAAAAAAGGAACAGAAAGATGTGGTCATCATTGACACTGCCGGCAGGCTGCACATAGATGAGGAATTGATGGATGAACTGTCCAGGCTTAAGACAAGCGTAGAACCCCATGAAATACTACTTGTGGTTGATGCCATGACCGGGCAGGATGCCGTGAATGTGGCGAAGAGCTTTGATGAACGTTTGGGCTTGGATGGAGTAATACTGACCAAGCTGGATGGAGATACCCGGGGCGGTGTTGCCCTGTCGGTGAAAGCAGTTACCGGAAAACCTATCAAGTATGTGGGAATGGGTGAGAAGCTAACCGATATTGAACCTTTTTATCCGGACAGGATGGCATCGCGGATTCTCGGAATGGGTGATATTCTTACCCTTATTGACAAGGCCCAGGCAGCAATTGATGAAAAGAAAGCCGAAGAGCTGGAAAAAAAGCTCAGGCAGCAGCAGTTTACCTTGGAGGATTTTTTGGAACAGATGCAACAGCTTAGGAATATGGGTTCACTAACTGATATTGTCGGTATGCTGCCTGGTGTTGATATGCGTAAGCTTTCAGCTGCAGGCGGTTTGGATGAGAAGGAGCTGATAAGAACGGAAGCCATTATTCAATCCATGACACGGGAAGAACGCCAAAATCCTTCGATTATCAATGCCAGCCGGAAAAAACGAATTGCTATGGGCAGCGGAACCAGCGTACAGGATGTAAACAGGCTTTTGAAAACCTTCGAGCAATTTAGGAAAATGATGAAACAGATGTCCAGCATTGAGAGATCGATAAAACGGGGAAGATTCCCATTGCCATTCTTTTAGCTTATAACTGATAGATCCTATCAGTTGCAAATATACATTAAAGAATAACGGAGGTGGAAATGTGGCGGTAAAAATCAGACTAAAGAGGATGGGTGCCAAAAAAGCCCCCCATTATCGTGTGGTAGTGGCTGATTCCAGGTCACCGCGGGATGGGAGGTTCATAGAGGAAATAGGTTACTATAATCCGGTTGCCAAGCCAGAGGAGATTAAAATTGATGTTGAGAAAGCCAAGAACTGGCTCAGCAAGGGCGCTCAGCCTACCGATACGGCAAGAGCACTGTTAAAAAAATCCGGAGTGATCCAATAAAATGCTTAATCACTGTAGTGAGGGGTGTTACAGTATGGGAGAATTGGTCAAGTTCATAGCTCAGTCATTGGTTGATAATCCCGAACAGGTGAGCGTCAATGAAGTTCAGGGCGAGCAATCAATAATCATAGAATTAAGGGTTGCACCTGAAGATATGGGAAAGGTTATCGGTAAACAGGGACGAATTGCGAAGGCCATCAGGACCATTGTTAAAGCTGCAGCCGTTAAAGAGAAGAAAAAGGTTATGGTTGAGATTATATAACAAACTCATCTTAAATAAGATGGAAAAGGGTAAATGGGTTCGGTGCTATGGGAGGCTCGGTACCAATGGGATTGCCTGAGTATCTTTCAGTCGGCTATGTTTTAAAGCCCCACGGCATTAAGGGTGAGCTAAAGGTGGAACCGCTTACCGATGATATGTATAGGTTTGACAAGCTGGACTGGGTTTTTTTGAAGAGGGGCAATGAGTACAAGCCGTTGAAGATCGTAAGCAGGAAATACGGCAGAAATTTTGTGATACTTAAGCTGGACGGGTTTGAAGACAGAAACCAGTCTGAAACCCTGCGAAACCAGTATCTATGGATTCCGAGGGAGGATGTGTTATCTCTGCCTGAGGATACCTACTATATAGCCGATATTATTGGTTGTTCGGTAGAGACTGACGATGGTCGCTTTTTGGGGCATGTTCATGAAGTGCTGCAGACCGGCAGCAATGATGTGTATATTGTGAGGAACGAGAGCGGCAGAGAAGTATTGGTACCGGCGTTGAAAAAGGTAGTCACCGAAGTTGATCTGGTGGATAGAAAGATAAGGATTAATGCGGGGGAAATGGAGGGATTGTTGCCCGATGAAGATTGATGTTCTTACCCTTTTTCCGGAGATGTTTGCTCCGGTGCTATCCACCAGCATTATCGGAAGGGCCATACAAAATGGGATATTGACCATCAATGTATACAACATAAGGGATTTTGCCAAGAATAAGCATAAGCAGGTGGATGATTATCCCTATGGTGGCGGCCACGGAATGATACTGGCTCCTCAGCCCTTATTTGATGCCATCGGCCACGTCCTTTCCGGCAGCAATGGCTATAAAAGCACTGTAATCCTTATGTCACCCCAGGGGAAGGTCCTTAATCAGGAGGTGGCCAGGCAATTGTCGCAGGAATCCCATATTGTTGTGGTGTGTGGGCACTATGAAGGAATAGACCAGAGGGTGATTGACAGATTTGTTGATCTTGAAATCTCCATAGGTGATTACATCCTTACTGGTGGTGAAATACCTGCCATGGTGCTGATTGATTGTGTAGCCCGTCTTGTGCCAGGTGTACTGGGCAATCCGGAGTCTGTCAAAAATGAGTCTTTCTCAAGAGGTTTACTGGAATATCCACAATATACCCGGCCACAGGAATATGAGGGCTACACCGTGCCGGAAGTTTTGCTATCAGGGAATCATCGGGAGATCGAACGGTGGAGGATGAAGGAAAGCCTGCGAAACACCTTTATAAAAAGGCCCGATTTGATAAATGAGGCCGAGTTATCACCCCATGAAAAAGAGCTGCTTAGAGAAATACGGCAGGAGCTTGGAGTTCTCTGAGCATGGAAATTGTTTATTGCTATCAAAGATGGTATATGCTATAATTGTCGTTGTGGTTGCATTTGGTACAAGGATATGGCTTTATATGAAGGCGTGTTGAGCGGGAAGGAGGTTGAACGAAATTATGGATGTTATTAAAATGATAGAGAATCAGCAGCTTCGGGAAGATATCCCCCAATTTAATGTGGGCGATACCGTAAGAGTTTTTGTCAAGGTTGTTGAGGGAAATCGGCAGAGGCTTCAAGCTTTTGAGGGAATTGTTATTCAAAAAAAGCATGGCGGCATCAATGAAACCTTTACAGTACGAAGGGTTTCTTACGGCGTTGGGGTGGAGAGAACATTCCCAGTACACTCTCCCATGATCGATCGAATTGAGGTAATAAGGAGAGGTAAGGTACGTAGGGCTAAGCTGTTCTACTTAAGAGACAGGATTGGCAAGGCTGCAAAGATAAAAGAGAAAAGGTTTTAAAGCATGATAATACGGATAACAATATGGGACTGAAATCAGTCCCATATTCCATTGATATATGCTTATTTTTTGTCAGATGGGTGGATTAAAGGTGAACAAAAGGAGAAGTGAACTTTACGAGTGGCTGGAATCCATTGTTATTGCCCTGCTGATTGCCTTTCTGTTTCGTTTCTTTGTATTTGATGTTGTTCTGGTGGAAGGCCAGTCAATGAATCCCACTTTGAAATCGGGGGATCGGATTATCGTAACAAAGCTGAGTTATAAGTTTAAGAAGCCAGAATATAAGGACATAGTGGTGTTTAAAAACCCCGATGATCCGAAAGTCAGATACATCAAAAGGGTGATCGGAGTGGAAGGGGACAGTGTTGAGATAAGGGACGGAAAGGTATATGTTAATGATAAGGAACTGGTGGAGCCGTATATTTCAGAACCTATCATGGGAGAATACCCAAAAACCGTTGTCCCCGAAGGGACTATTTTTGCATTGGGAGATAATCGGAATTTTAGTAGGGACAGCAGAGATTCCCACGTCGGCTTCGTACCAATAGACAATATAATTGGTAAAGCCAAACTTAGGATTTGGCCTGTCCGCTTAATAACCATCTTTGATTAGAGGAGAAAGGGTATGGCTTTGAGGATTCACTGGTATCCTGGACATATGAGCAAAGCCAAGAGAATAATAAAGGAGAATATCAGGCTTGTTGATCTGGTTATAGAGCTGCGGGATGCCCGTATACCAAAGAGCAGTGCAAATCCGGATTTCGAGTTGTTGAGCAGAAACAAGGAACGCATGATACTGCTTAACAAAAAGGATTTGGCCGATCCCGTCAAAACACGGGAATGGATTGAACATTTCAGGGAGCAGGGAATAAGGGGACAAGCCATCAATTGCCTTAAGTCTGCCGATATAAGGGAATTAAAGAGAACCATCATACAGATGGCCGAGGAAAAGCACAATGATATTAAAGAGAAAAAGGGCATAAGAAAGACCATACGGATAATGGTAGTCGGGATTCCCAATGTTGGCAAATCCACTTTGTTCAACGGGCTGGCCGGAGGAGCAAAGGCCCGGACCGAGGACAGGCCGGGTGTGACAAGGGGTAAGCAATGGGTGAAGATACATCCCTTTATAGATCTGCTGGATACCCCCGGTCTTCTGTGGCCCAAAGCCGATGATCAAAGTGCAATGCGAAACCTTGCCTTTATAGGCTCAATAAGGGACGACATTATAGATCTTGTGGAACTGGCCGGTACATTTCTGGATGTGGTTATGGACCTGTATCCCCAGCCGCTTGTTACCAGATATAAACTTGAGAATACAGAGGGTTTAAAAGGATATCATCTCTTGGAGGCCATATGTAAAAATCAGGGTTGGATTCGTTCAGGCGGAACCCCGGATTTGGAAAGAGGGGCAAAGCAGTTGTTGAGCGATTTCCGTTCAGGCAAGCTGGGATGCATTACCCTTGAAACCCCGTAATATTTATGGCTCAAGCAAAAAGGTGCTTTGTATACTCATATCCAAAACTGGCGATCCAGCTTTCTGTATTGAATTGCTTCTGCCAGGTGATGATCCTGTATATTTTCAACTCCTTCCAGATCGGCTATTGTGCGGGCTACTTTCAATATCCTGCCGTAGGCTCTGGCACTTAGATTCAGTGAGACAAAGGCTTTTTGCATCATTTTTCGCTGGCTGGCATTAATGCGGCAGTATTTATCGATCAGCTTTGAATTGAGCTGTGAGTTATAAAATATCCCCTCGTTTTTATACCGTTCAATTTGTACACGTCTTGCACTGTTAACCCTGGCTCTGATGGAAGCCGAATTTTCACCAGGACGATTGGCGCTCAGCTCTTCAAAGGAAATAGCTGGGACTTCTATCTGGATATCAAAACGGTCCATAAGAGGACCTGATATTCTTCCTAGATACCTGCTAATCTGTATCGGGGTACACAGGCATTCTCTTGTTCTATCACCGAAAAAGCCGCAGGGGCATGGATTGGCGGAACCTATAAGGGTGAAAGAAGCAGGGAATACAGCAGTGCCGTTGGAACGGGATATGGTGACGATTCCGTCTTCCAGCGGTTGCCGAAGAGCTTCCAATACATCCCTTCGAAACTCGGGAAGCTCGTCCAAAAACAGCACACCATGATGGGCCAGACTGATTTCGCCGGGCTGAGGGATTCTGCCTCCGCCTATAAGAGCAGCAGTGGAAATGGTATGATGGGGAGAGCGGAAAGGGCGATGGTTGATAAGCCCTTCAGATGGATCAAGAAGGCCGGCAGCACTGTATATTTTGGTTATTTCAAGGGATTCCTCATAGGTGAGTTCGGGAAGTATTGACGGCAGCCTTCGCGCCAGCATGGTTTTGCCTGAACCGGGGGGCCCCGTCATGAGCACGTTGTGTCCACCGGCTGCTGCGATCTCAAGGGCCCGTTTGGCTCCTTCCTGGCCTTTAACATCGGCGAAGTCTTCGATAGTATTGTGAAGGATATGATCCCCCAGGGTGTGAACCTTTTTGTACGGTGCCGGTTGGGATTCATTTTTGAATATGGAGACAAGCTCGTTTAAGGTGCTTACAGGATAGATGCCAATTTCCTTTACATGACTTGCTTCGGCTGCATTCTCGGGAGCAAGGACTACGCTTTTAATCTGATCCTTGACCGACAGAAGGGCGGGCAGCACTCCGTGTATGGGTCTGATACTGCCATCCAATGAAAGTTCGCCTAAAAAGATGCTGTCGGCCAGGGGATGACATGGAATTTGTTCGGTGGCCAGGAGTATGGCAACTGCGATTGCCAGATCATGAGCGGGACCTTCTTTTTTTGTGTCTGCAGGCGCAAGGTTTACCGTGATGCGTTTCACAGGAAACTCAAGGCCGCTGTTCTTAATGGCAGCTCTTACCCGCTCTCTTGATTCCTTTACTGCCGGGTCGGGCAACCCTACAATGTCGAAAAAAGGCAACCCGCTGGAGATATCGACTTCCACTTCTATGATATATCCATCGATTCCAAATAATCCTGCACTTCTAACCTTGGCTAGCAAAATGATCCCCCTTCGCTAAAGCAAGTATTTGTCATATATACGGAGTATGACGGGAAAACCATGTTTTGCTAAAGCATTAGAATGCATTTATTATATGGTTAAGATTACATGAGCCATCCGGTCTCGCAAATACTTCAACGATGTCAAACCGGCAGTCAAGATCGTAAAGTCCCTTTTCCTTCATGTAATATTGAGAAAGCAAATGATATTTCCTTTGTTTATTGCGGGTTACCGACTCGGCTGGCAACCCGAAGCTCAAAAAGCGACGGGTCTTTACTTCGATGAATATAAGGGTTTTTTGGTAAATTGCCACCAAATCTATCTCCCCTATCGGGCACCGATAATTGCGGTCAATAATGTGATAGCCTTTCTCATGGATGAGATACTGGCTTGCCATCTCTTCCCCCCACCTACCCAGCTCTTTGCGGTTCATCGGTGTGCCTCCTCGCATTTGAGAACATCCTTCTATGCCTGTTTTGAATTACCGATTATGATTTTTTTGCAAAAGCTTTTGCGGTGTATGGGGGACAGGCCAAATCTTTGGATGCATTCAATATGCTGTTTGGTGCCGTAGCCCATGTGGCTGTCAAATCCATACTCGGGATATTTAAGTGCCCACTCCGCCATCTCCCGATCCCTGGTAACCTTTGCTATTATTGAGGCAGCGGCTATTGCCAGGGAGCGGATATCACCTTTTGTAAACGAATACTGGGGAAAGGGACAATTGTACAGCTCAACCGCATCAATCAATACACAGTCGGGCTGACAGCTGCAATTGTGTATTGCCTGTTCCATAGCAATACGGGTAGCATTCAGGATGTTTATTTCATCTATCTGTTCGGGACCAACCCGGCCTATTCCAACTGCAATGGCTGAAGACATGATGATTTGATAGAGACTTTCCCTTTGGGCAGGGGAAAGCCTTTTGGAGTCCCTGATATTGTTATTTTTATCCAATATGCCGTCGGGCAGCTCATTTTTCGGAAGTATGACACATGCGGCTACTACCGGGCCTGCCAAAGGGCCCCGACCGGCTTCATCGATTCCAGCCACAAGCTTGTAGCCCATGTTCCACATATTGATGTCTTCAAAGGGCTTGCCATCATCTGAATTATACGGGATGACCAACTTGTTTTCTCCTGTATACACCTTGACATTTCTCCTCTTTGAAAGGTTGGCAAATCCTTATGTCGGACAAGAAGAAATAGAACAAACTATCTATATATTACTATTTTATCATTATATCGTCAACGACACTATTAAGGTATTCAGATAAACGGCATATTTGCAGAATATCATGAAAATCATCTTGACCTCCAGTGGTTGGAATAGTATTTTGCAAAAGCACATTATGAGTCGCACGATCTTCATTAGACTGTCGAGAAGATGTTGTACGAAGAATATTGTGGAGCTCGCCTTACGAAAAGGCTTAGGACCTGTAAGCGAAGCGAAGGGAAGCCGGAACCAATGTTTGAGCGATAGCGAGTTTTGGTGGAGGCCCGAAGCGAGCGGTACAGGTTCTTAGCCTTGAGCATCAGCGAGCGGAATAATATTCTTCTATTAATGGCATTATGTGCAGAATATTATGTAGCTTGCCTTGGAGCTCCAGTGATTGGAATCGTATTCTGCAAAGATTAATATTCTGCAAACAACCATGCTGTGTCAACACTTCTCAGGACCACATTGCAGCTCCTTATGGGAATTCCTGCTTGACTCATTATTATGCGAAATGTATCATAGATAGGGAAGCATTGTACATCAGGAGGAGAAAAGCGGTGGATGAAGTCCAGGCCAGGGTATACTGGATATGGTTGTCGAGCATACCCGAAATAGGCTCAAAGAGATTTTTTTCTCTAATAGATATGTTCGGGAGTCCGAAAAGCGTTTGGGAAAGCAGCTACGATGATTTGAGGGAAGCAAGCAGGTTTATTGGCAGCAAGGCCGTACAGAATATTATTAAATATAAAAAGTCGGTATATTTGGAAAAGGCCCAAAAAATAAATGAAGATTTGAATATTAAAGTAATAACTTTTATTGATGATGAATATCCTAAGATTTTGAAGAACATATACGATCCGCCGGCGGTGCTTTACTGCAAAGGTAAACCGCTGAAGGAAACGTCTTCCATGATAGCCATTGTTGGCTCTAGAAGAACATCGGAATACGGCCGGCAAATGGCTGAAAAATTTGCCTATGAACTGTCGGAGGCCGGCTTTACTGTAATAAGCGGGCTGGCCAGAGGGATCGACTCCATGGCTCACAGGGGAGCAATTAAAGCGAGAGGATATACAATCGGAGTGCTTGGATGCGGTGTTGATGTTATTTACCCAAGAGAAAACAAGGGCTTGTTTCGCCAGATGGAGGAGTATGGAACTCTGGTAAGCGAATATCCGCCGGGTACACAGTGTGCTCCCGGCAATTTTCCTGCAAGAAACAGAATAATCAGCGGGCTGTCCCAGGCTGTTCTGGTAGTCGAAGCTGGCAACAGAAGCGGCGCGCTGATCACCTGTGATTTTGCCCTTGAACAGGGGAAGGATGTGTATGCTATTCCGGGCAATATTACCAGCCCCTACAGTATCGGAACAAACCAATTGATAAAAGAAGGAGCAAAACTGGTAACATGTCCTGAAGATATACTGGAAGAGTTTGGGCTGGCAGGGAATTCGATTGCTGACAGACCCACGCAGGAAGCGTATCAGCTGGATATTTTCGAGACCCAGGTGTATAATGCTCTTGAGGATGGTGAGAAACAATTGGAAGAACTCGTTGCCATAACAGAACTTGAAGTAAGCAAGTTAAACGCTATCCTTACCATATTAGAGATGAAAGGGATAGTTAAACAATTACCGGGAGGAAAATTCGTTAAATGCTGGATGAACTGAATGGAGGGATAATGTGGCACAGAATTTAGTTATTGTGGAATCCCCTGCCAAAGCAAAAACCATTAAAAAGTTTTTAGGAAAGGGCTACAACGTTGAAGCTTCAATGGGTCACGTGAGAGATCTGCCCAAGAGCCAGCTGGGCGTGGACATTGAAAACGATTTTGAGCCAAAATATATAACCATACGCGGAAAAGGGGAAATAATAAAGAAGTTAAAAAAGGAAGCCCAAAACGCAAACAGGGTTTACCTGGCTACCGACCCGGACCGGGAAGGGGAAGCAATATCGTGGCATATCGCCCATCTGCTGGATATTGACCCGTCTTCAACTTGCAGAATAGAGTTTAACGAAATTACTCAGCAGGCTATTAAAAATGCCATTAAGTATCCAAGGGCAATTAATATGCATTTGGTTGATGCCCAACAGGCAAGAAGGGTTCTGGACAGGGTGGTGGGGTATACTATTAGCCCGCTGCTGTGGCGCAAGGTGAAAAAGGGATTAAGCGCCGGACGTGTCCAGTCAGTTGCTACCAGAATGGTGTGCGAGCGGGAGAGGGAGATACAGGAGTTTACACCGGAGGAATACTGGACTATAACCGGAAAGTTTACAAAACGCGGCGATACGCAGATGTTTGAAGCAAACTTTTATGGGACGAAGGATAACAAGATAACTCCAAAGGACAAAGAACAGGCGACGGCTTTAATTAAGGAATTGCAGGATGCAGAATTCCATGTGCTTAGCATTAAGCGGGGCACCAAAAAGCGGGGAGCGCCGCCTCCTTTTATTACCAGCACACTACAGCAGGAAGCCTATCGAAAGTTGGGATTTAGCACTCAAAAAACCATGATGATTGCGCAACAGCTGTATGAAGGAATCGAAATCAAGGGCGAAGGGGCGGTCGGCCTGGTAACCTATATTCGTACCGATTCCACGCGTATATCCGAACAGGCGCAGAAAGAGGCGTTGGAATTCATAAGGGACAGGTATGGGAAGGAGTATGTTCCTGATAAACCCAATCAATACAGATCCAGGAGAGGAACTCAGGATGCCCATGAAGCTATAAGACCTACATCTATACTGAGGGAACCCGAGGCAATCAAGGATTCGCTGAACCGGGATCAGTACAGATTGTATCGCCTGATATACGAGCGTTTCCTGGCCAGTCAGATGACTCCCGCCCTTTACGAGACTGTGACGGTGGATATTACAGGAAATGAATATCTGTTTAGAGCAAGCGGTTCCCGAAAGATATTCCCCGGACACACCGTGGTATATCTGGAGGGAAGCGATAACGAATCCGAAGATAAGGAGAAGGATATAAAGCTGCCCGAATTGAGTGAGGGAGAGAGGCTGGATCTAAAGAAACTGATTCCCGAACAACACTTTACACAACCTCCTCCCCGATATACCGAGGCATCATTGGTACGTGCACTGGAAGAGATGGGTATAGGGAGGCCCAGTACCTATGCACCGACCCTGTCAACCATAATATCCCGCGGCTATGTGGTACGGGAGAAGAAGTACCTTGTACCTACCGAATTGGGTTTTATTGTTAATGATTTGATGATGGAATATTTCCCGGATATTGTTGATTATAAATTTACCGCCGAAATGGAAAAGCAGCTGGATGAGATTGAGGATAACAAAAAGAACTGGCAGGAGATAGTGAGGGAATTCTATATACCGTTTCAGGCTTTGCTGAAACAAGCCGATGAGGAAATATCGAAGATAGAGATTCGTGAGGAAGAGTCCGACGTTAAGTGTGATAAATGCGGAGCCAATATGGTCATCAAAATGGGTCGTTACGGTAAATTTCTGGCATGTCCCAATTTTCCTGAATGCCGTAATACCAAACCCCTGGTTGAAAAAATAGACGTTCACTGTCCTAAGTGTGGCGGTGCGATAGTGGTAAGGCGTACCAAAAAGGGCAAGAAGTTTTATGGCTGTGATAATTACCCTGAATGTGATTTTGTTTCCTGGGATATGCCTACCGAAAAAAAGTGTCCGGAATGCGGCTCCTTCATGATAATAAGGAGAAGAAAAAACTGGGAAGAGTATGCCGTCTGTTCAAATAAGAAGTGCGGGTATGAGGAGAAGGTATAATGGCCATGAAGAACGGGGTAATGATTATTGGCGGCGGCCTGGCTGGCTGCGAGGCTGCATGGCAGCTGGCACGGGCAGGAGTTTATGTGGAACTGTATGAAATGCGGCCTAATCTGATGACTCCCGCCCATAATACACCCAATCTGGGCGAATTGGTTTGCAGCAATTCTCTTGGCTCTTACAAGCTGGAGAATGCTTCGGGCCTTTTAAAGGAGGAGATGAGGGAATTGGGTTCCCTCATAATAGAGGCGGCGGATGCAAGCCGGGTGCCGGCAGGAGGTGCGTTGGCAGTTGATCGGGAGATGTTTTCCAGGTACATCACCGAGAAAATTGAAAAACATCCTAACATCTCCGTCATTCGCCAGGAGGTGCGAGCCATCCCTGAGGGAAGGCATACCGTAATAGCTACCGGTCCTCTGTCCTCACCTGCCATATCCGATGCCATAAGAAGGATAGTAAAGCGGGACTATCTCTACTTTTACGACGCAGCTGCACCAATAGTGGTTAAAGATTCCCTGGATCTGGGGAAAATATTCAAAGCATCAAGATACGGGAGGGGAGAGGATTATCTCAACTGTCCCATGACCAAGGAAGAATACGAGAGGTTTTGGCATGAACTTGTCAATGCCCGCACGGTGGCCCTTAAGGAATTTGAAGATCAGAAGGTGTTTGAGGGGTGTATGCCAATAGAGGTGATGGCCAAAAGAGGTATTGATACCCTGCGTTTCGGACCGCTGAAGCCCGTTGGCCTTAGTGATCCGAGGACCGGCAAAGAACCCTACGCGGTTGTTCAACTGCGTCAGGATAATCGCATGGCCACCCTTTACAACATGGTTGGCTTTCAGACAAATTTGCTGTTTGGTGAACAAAAACGAGTTTTTTCAATGATCCCGGGCATGGAGAATGCAGAATTTGTCCGGTATGGCGTCATGCATCGGAATACCTATATAAATTCACCCAAGCTACTCAATTCCCATTACCGGCTTAGGGACAATCCTTATATATATTTTGCAGGGCAGATAACCGGAGTGGAAGGATATGTGGAATCAGCTTCCAGTGGTTTGGTGGTCGGCCTCACCTTAGGCTTGCTTCTTAACGGCCGTCAGCCCGTATATTTTCCGGACACTACCGCCATCGGTGCACTGGCAAACTATATATCAGATCCCAATATTGAAGATTTTCAGCCGATGAACGTCAACTTTGGAATAATAGCTCCCCTGGATGTTAAAATCCGTTCGCGAAGGGAAAGAAATATAAGGCTTTCCGAAAGATCACTGGAAATTATAAGCAGGATTAAAGCCGACATCGGACTACAAAATTGCGGAATATATTGAATTTTTTGAAATATTGTGATAATATCTATGTGTTTAATCAGAAAGGGAAGGGGAAACCGGTATATGTTTACTGGGACAACCATCATTGCAGTCAGAAAGGGTAACAAAGGCGCAATAGGCGGGGACGGCCAGGTAACCTTTGGTCAGAACACCATAATGAAGCAGGGAGCACGCAAGATTCGCAGGCTTTTTCATAACAGAATTGTAGTTGGTTTTGCAGGTTCGGTGGCCGACTCTTTTACACTGAGCGAGAAGTTTGAGACAAAGCTTGAGGAATACTCGGGCAATCTGCAGCGCGCTGCCGTCGAGCTGGCAAAGGATTGGCGCGCCGACAGGGTGCTAAGAAGGTTGGAGGCAATGCTGATTGCTATAGATTCAAAGGATCTCCTCATAATATCCGGTACCGGCGAGGTTATAGAGCCGGATGACCAAATTGCTGCTATCGGTTCGGGCGGAAACTATGCTTTGGCGGCCGCCAGAGCCCTGATAGCGAATACGGATCTGGAGCCCGTTGAGATAGTAAGAAAATCCTTGGAAATAGCTTCTTCGATTTGCGTCTATACCAACAACAATATCTATGTGGAAGAAGTATAGGAGGGAAGGCTCTTGACCGGTGGGAATTTTACTCCGAAAGAGATAGTTGAGCGGCTTGACAAGTATATCATAGGCCAGGACAGGGCGAAAAGGTCGGTTGCCATTGCATTGAGAAATCGCTATCGCCGAAGCAAGCTTGATCCGGAGTTAAGAGATGAGATCACTCCAAAGAATATAATACTAATGGGGCCTACAGGTGTGGGAAAAACCGAGATTGCCCGGCGTCTGGCCAAGCTGGTCAATGCTCCTTTTATTAAGGTGGAGGCCACCAAATACACTGAGGTAGGCTATGTTGGCCGCGATGTTGAGTCCATGGTAAGGGATCTTGTGGAAGAGGCAATACGGATGGTCAAGGTCCAAAAGATGGAGCGGGTGAAGGAAAAGGCTGCCCAGGCCGCTGAAAACCGTATACTGGACGCCCTTCTGCCAACGCCGAAAAGGAAGAAGACACAAAGCCCTTTTGGAATGTTTTTCCCGCAGGAACAGCCCGATGTAGAGGAACAAGGCGATGCTGCCGAAGATACAATGGCAAGTACCAGGGAAAAACTAAGGCAAAGGCTGCGCAGCGGTTTGCTTGAGGATAATGTGATCGAAATTGAGGTTGAGGATTCCAAATACGCAGGCTTTGGCTTTATTCCCGGTGTAGGAAACGAGGATATCATGATTCAGATTCAGGATGCATTTGGCAATTTATTCCCGAAGAGGATGAAGAAGAAAAAGACAAGCGTCCGGGAGGCCAGGAAGATATTTGAGCAGGAAGAAGCTCAGAAGCTTATAGATATGGATGAGGTTGTGGAAGAGGCCATTGCGGCTGTGGAGCAGCACGGTATTATATTTATTGATGAAATTGACAAGATCGCCGGGAGGGAAGCAAGCGGCAATCCCGATGTTTCGCGGGAGGGTGTGCAGCGGGATATTCTGCCAATTGTTGAAGGCACTACGGTGATGACAAAATACGGGCCGGTTAAAACCGATTATATACTGTTTATTGCTGCCGGTGCATTCCACGTTTCCAAGGTTTCTGATCTTATTCCCGAGCTGCAGGGCAGATTTCCGGTAAGAGTTGAGCTGGAAGCCCTGACACAGGAAGATTTCAGGCGAATTCTAACCCAGCCCGAAAACGCAATTATAAAGCAGCAGGTGGCTTTATTGAAGGTTGAGGGTGTGGACCTGGAATTTACAGAGGATGCTATAGATGAAATAGCCGGCATTGCTTATATAATGAATCAAACCGGTGAAAATATAGGTGCACGCCGCCTGTATACCGTAATGGAGAAGCTTATGGAAGATGTCTCATTTAATGCCGATAAGCTGGCGGGCCAGAAGGTGGTTATTGACAGGGAATACGTCAGAAACGTATTGCAGGATATATTGAAGCAGAATGATTTGCATAAGTTTATTCTCTAGGCAGGGTATTATTGTTTTAAGAATACATTCAGCAGGGAGTGTCCGGATATGTCCGATAGTTTACTTGAAAGGATCAGAGGGTTTAATCAGTTTTTTCAAAGCGGTCAGGCAGACAGTATTGATTTGTACCAATTATGCAATACTTTGGGTGAGACGCTGGAATGCCGTGTTATGGTTCTGGATGTTAAAGGCTGCATTTTGGGCCATGCATATTTACAAAGAGGTGAGAATGGTTCCGACCAGCTACAGGATGAAATATCGACAAATGTATCTGCCGAGTATAACAACCGTCTTTTGAAAATACGTACTACCAGGGAAAATGTTTTTGACATGTTGAATACCGAAGGTGAAAGCTGCCCAGTCACAATAGCTCCGCTGTATTATGGCGGAAACAGGCTGGGGACAATGGTGTTTGAACGCACAAATAAAGAGGAGTTTACGGAGGATGATCTGGTATTAATTGAATATGCTGCAATGATAGTGGCTTTGGAAATAATGCGCAGAAGGACGGAGTCAATGTGTGAGGATGAGCGCAAAAAGGCCATGGTGGAAATGGCAATGGGGACCCTGTCCTATTCCGAATACGAAGCAGTAGAGCATGTGTTTAGGGAATTGAAAGGCAGCGAGGGGCTTTTGGTGGCCAGTAAAATTGCCGATCGGGAAGGGATTACCCGTTCGGTCATAGTTAATGCATTAAGGAAGCTGGAGAGCGCCGGCATTATTGAGTCCCGTTCACTTGGCATGAAAGGAACCTATATAAAGGTTCTCAACGATAAGATACTGTCTCAACTGGATAAGATACAGTAACCGATATATATTGAAATGTATCGAAAGAAGTGAATTTATGACTAACGAAATCAACAGGGTGAAAAAAATACTTAAGGAAAAGGGTTACAGGTTAACGCCGCAGCGCAGATCTACCCTAGAGGTGATCCTGGAGAACAAGGGCAGGCACATGAGCACGGAAGAGATATACAACAGTGTGAAAAAAATGTGCCCCGAGATTGGTTTGGCTACCGTGTACCGAACCGTGATGTTGTTTGAGGATCTGGGTATTCTGTACAAGCATAATTTTGATGATGGGAAAAATCGTTATGAAATAAGCCAGGCGGATGAAGATCATCACCACCATCATCTGATATGCCTGAAATGCGGACAGGTCATAGAGGTTGAAGAAGATCTGCTTGATGTGTTGGAAGAGAAAATCAAGGAAAAGCACCGCTTTGACATAATAGATCACAATGTAAAATTCTTTGGATATTGTGAAAAGTGTCGCCAGAAATAACCCCGATGTTGAATCGGGGTTTGTTGTTCTACCGGCCGATAAGATTCCCAAAACCGATTTTTTGTCAGTATAAGGTTTTGAATAAGCCGTATTATCAATACATATACTAACCATATACTAAACATACCCATTACGAAGAGGCATTTAAATATGAATTCAGAAAGGATGATACGGTGAAAGGGATTATTATGGCTGGAGGTTCCGGTTCCCGTTTGCGGCCTCTTACCTGTGATTTACCCAAGCCTATGGTTCCTGTTATGGGCAGACCGGTTATTACCTATAGTATAGAGCTGTTGAAAAAGTATGGAATTAAGGATATAGGAATAACCCTCCAGTATCTTCCACAGGCAATACAGGATTATTTCCGGGATGGTTCTGAATACGGAGCAAAATTGCATTATTTTATAGAGGATACCCCCCTTGGGACGGCGGGCAGCGTTAAAAATGCCGAGGAATTTCTGGATGAAACCTTTGTCGTCATAAGTGGTGACGCATTGACCGACATAAACATTAAAAAAGCTGTTAATTTCCATAGAGAAAAGGGAGCCCTTGTAACCCTTGTGCTAAAAAGGGTAAAGGTACCCTTGGAATACGGGGTTGTGATTACCGGGGAAGATGGTTCCATCAGCCGATTTGTGGAAAAACCCAATTGGAGCGAAGTGTTCAGCGATACAGTTAATACGGGTATATATATTCTTGAGCCGGAAGTCCTGAGTTTCTTCAAAAAAGGACACAAATTCGATTTTAGCCAGGACCTGTTCCCAATGCTCCTCGACAGGGGAGAGCCCATGTACGGATATATAACCGACGAATACTGGTGCGATATAGGAAACGTCCAAACATACCTTCAGGCCCACTACGATATGCTGTCGGGCAGGGTTAAGTTCCCGCTGACAGTAAAGAAAATAGATGAGAATATTTGGGTGGGGGAAAAGGTGGATATTGACCCAACAGCCAGACTGGAAGGCCCCTGCTATATCGGGGATTATACTCAGCTCAGGGAAGGAGCGCACATCGGGGCGTACACGGTGATCGGGAATCACAACTATATTGGACCGCATACCAGCATAAAGAGAAGCGTGTTATGGGACCGCAATAAGCTGGGAAGGTGCGTTGAAATCCGCGGGGCTGCCATTTGCAGCGGAACAGATCTTCGCGAGAGGGTATCTGTTTATGAAGGGGCTGTCGTCGGCGATGGATGTATGCTGAAGGCCAGGGTATGCGTTAAGCCCGATGTAAAGATATGGCCGGGCAAGGTTATTGAGCATGGAGCTTGTGTGCAGTACAATGTGCTTTGGGGAACGCGGATCAACAGGACCATTTTTGGGAAAAACGGAGTTACCGGCAGGTTGAATGCGGATGTAGATCCCAGGTTTATTGTGCGTCTGGGCTGTGCGTTCGGAGCAGGGCTTAAGCCGAACAAACGCATAGGCGTAAGCTGTGATGAGAAAAACGGCAGTGCCATGTTGAAATACGGCATGGTGTCAGGGCTATTATCAGCGGGGGTCCAAGTGTTTGATTTGGGGCAGCTTACAACCCCAATTCTAAGGTATGTAGTGCCCTATATCGGCCTGGATGGGGGAGTCCATATCTTTGCCGATGGAGAGATTGAGCAGACTGTTCATATTCATTTTGTGAACGGTGACGGCGGGAATATATCCCCTTCTTTCGAGCGGCAGATAGAAAATTTATATATGCGGGAGGAATTCCAAAATGTCAGTCACGATAATATAGCCGGGGTACACCATCTCTTTAGCCTCCCCCTGTTTTATACGAAGAGCATAATTAAATCGACGGATGTTAAAGCCATTAGGGACAATGGCTTTAATGTTTTGGTTTCAACTAAGGGGAAGGTTGTGTCATCGGTTATCCGATCAATGCTGTCGGAACTGGGTTGCGAATTTCGTATTACTCAGGATGATATAGGCATGGAAATGAAGCAAAATTCCTACGACCTGGCCTGCAGGTTGGATCCCAATGGGGAGGAGATGGAACTATACGATGAAAAGGGCAGGCAGATTGATAAGGATAGTTATTCGGTTTTAAAAAGCCTGATCTGTTTAAAAAATGCGGACAAAAAAGAAGTGATTGTGCCCCATACGGCGCCCAGAGCCGTCGAGGCCGTTGCCAAAACCATGAATGGTAAGGTTATACGCACAAAATCAAGCCAGCATGCTTTGATGAGCGAAGTACTGAAAAGAGAAGCCAATGGAGCATACATGCTGTCCTTGTACTGGGATGCGGCGGCAATGCTTGTAAAGCTGCTGGAAGCCATAGCAAAGGAGCAGAAACCACTGTCGGAGTATATACGCTCAATACCCGCTTTCTATATGAAGGAAAAGATAATTGAATGCCCTTGGGAAGAAAAGGGTAAAGTAATGCGCTGGCTGATACAGGAGGAGAGCAAGGGAGATAATGTAGTGGAATTGTTTGAGGGTGTAAAAATACGCCATGAGAATGGCTGGGCACTGATACTGCCCGACTCTGAAGAGGCTGTCTGCCGTATATATAGTGAAGGTGTATCGGAAGAGTATGCTGAAGAACTGACCAGATTTTATGAAGAAAAGATTAAATGGGCAAAAGAACAGTGAGAATCAAATGAGAACCAAATAAATGCCGTCAGGGAGAAGTTAACTCCATCATCGAGTTAGCTTCTTTTTTTGAAGTTGCACCGGAGATACAAATACTGTATAATTGAAAATAATGGCTATGAACGGGCTACAACAATATAGAAGGAGGATAAGGATTATTTGTGGCATCAAAAAACAATACATTAAAACTAATACCGCTTGGTGGAGTAAATGAGATCGGGAAAAACATGACGGTATTTGAATTTGGCAATGATATAATAGTGGTTGATTGCGGTCTTAGCTTTCCTGAGGATGATATGCTGGGTGTGGATCTCGTTATACCCGATACATCCTACCTGATTAAGAATAAGGATAAGGTCAGGGCTTTTATCCTTACCCACGGTCATGAGGACCATATTGGAGCCCTGCCCTACGTACTCAGAGAGATAAATGCCCCGGTATACGGCACCCGCCTTACGCTGGGCTTGGTGGAGAATAAGCTTAAGGAGCATCATAATCTGGACAATACCGACCTGCACAGGGTAAAACCGGGTGGCAGCATAAAGCTGGGAGCATTCACGGTTGAATTTATAAAAACCAGCCACAGCATTGCTGATTCGGTGGCCCTTGCCATACACACTCCGGTGGGCACGATAGTTCATACCAGCGATTTTAAAATTGATTATACTCCAATAGACGGAGAGGTCATAGATTTGGCCAGATTTGCTCAATTGGGGCAAAAAGGGGTGCTGGCATTGCTGGCCGACAGCACAAACGTTGAAAGGCCAGGCTATACCATGTCAGAGAAAACGGTGGGCCAGACCTTTGAGTCAATTTTTGATGAAGCAACCGGACGGATAATTGTTGCCACATTTGCTTCTAATATACACCGCATACAGCAGGTTTTTGATGCAGCCGTCAAACATGGGAGAAAGGTGTGTATATCCGGGCGCAGCATGTCAAATGTCATTGCTGTCGCAATGGATTTGGGATATCTCAGCGTGCCTAAGAAAGCCTTAATCGATATTGATCAAATCGATAATTATCCAGGCGATAAAATAGTGGTGATTACGACCGGAACCCAGGGCGAGCCAATGTCCGCTTTAACCCGAATGGCAACCGCCGAACACCGGAAGCTGGAGATTGAGCCGGGTGATTTGGTTATTATATCTGCAACACCGATACCGGGGAATGAAAAGCTGGTTTACAAGGTTATAAATCAGCTGTTCAGCAGGGGAGCTAACGTTATATACGAGTCCTTGGCTGATGTGCATGTATCAGGCCATGCATGCCAGGAAGAGCTTAAGCTTATTCATACCCTTGTTAAACCCAAGTTTTTTATTCCCGTACATGGGGAGTTCCGGCATCTTAAGCAACATGCACTGCTGGCCGAATCCCTGGGTATGCCCAGAGATAATATATTCGTAATTGATAACGGAACCGTTCTGGAGTTTACGCCTAATTCCTGCAAAATAGCGGGGACGGTGACGGCCGGGCGGGTTTTGGTTGATGGCTTGGGCATTGGAGATGTTGGGAATATCGTACTGCGAGACAGAAAGCACCTGTCGCAGGACGGTCTGATTGTTATTGTGGTTACCATCTCAAAAGATGCAGGCACTGTTATTGCGGGTCCGGATATCATATCAAGGGGTTTTGTCTATGTAAGGGAATCTGAAGAGCTTATTGAGCAGGCTCGTGAGCTGGTGAGGGAGACTCTGGAGAGGTGCAAACAAGAAAGGATTACCGATTGGGCTACATTAAAAACCAATATCCGGGATGAACTGCGCGGCTTCCTTTATGAAAGAACAAAGAGGAATCCTATGATTCTGCCCATTATTATGGAGATTTAAAATAAACAAATAAAGGAGGTTCCCGTATGAACGTCTACGATAAAGCTCATGAACTGGCAAGAGCTTTGTCATCCAGCAGGGAATACAGGGACTACAAGGCCGCAAAGGAGAGGGTATACCAGAATGAGGCAAACAAAAAAATGCTGCTGGATTATAAGAAGAGGCAGTTTCAGATACAGGCTTCTTACCTGAGCGGCGAAAAGCCGTCGGATGATGAACTGGAAAAATTTAAGAAGCTAACGGAGCTTTTGCAGTATTCCCAGGACATCAACAGCTTTCTGCAGGCGGAATACCGCCTGAATACTTTGCTTTCCGATATTTATAAGATATTGGGTGAAGCCGTAGACATGGATCTGGATTTCATGGAGGAGCAGGAGTAAAAAGGAGGACATCTGATGAGAAAGCCTGAGGTATCCGTGCATTATATTGCCAGAGCCGCTATTATATCTGCGGTTTATTTTGTGATAACGATGGTGTCCCATTCCATATCCTATGGCCCCGTCCAATTCCGAATAGCTGAGGCTTTAACCGTAATACCCTATGCTGATTCCGCAGCCATACCCGGCGTTGCTATCGGCTGTTTGCTTGCCAATTTAAACAGCCCGTTGGGTTTGGTGGATATTCTGGGAGGGAGCACAATCACCTTGATATCAGCTTACCTCACCTACAGAGCGCCAAATCGGTATGTGGCTTTACTGCCACCCATAGTATTGAATGCCCTTGGCGTGCCCCTGTACCTTGCGCCCTTTTTTGCACAGCCCTATTGGCTGGTTGCCGCCCAGGTGGCTTTGGGACAGCTGGTTGTGATAGGCATCCTCGGCCTTCCGGCCCTGTCTTTATATGAAAAGATATTGGACAGATATTCAAGGACCGATTAACATAATTTTAACATTTTGTTAAATTGCTCCGCCTTGTCAAATGATATATAAGAATATATAATGAAGTTAATTAAACGGGTGGAGGTTATAGATATCATGTCCGAAATTACAGTTTCTGAAAAGCAGAAGGGCAAAAAGGGGTTACACCCCATAATTAAGCATATGATCAGGCAATTGTTGATATACATTATCAGCTTCGGTATCGTATTCGGCTTGTTCTATACTGCAGTAAACGAACTAAACCGCTTGTTGTTTGAACCAATGGATGCAAACGATGACACCGGCATAACGGTTGAAATACCCATGGGTACTTCTGTCAGGGGGATTGCCGATATACTCTATGAAAACGGCCTCATTCGCAACAAGGGCGTTTTCAGAATGTTTGTAGAGCTTTCCGATAAAGGATCCAAGCTTAAGGCAGGCCGATACGTGTTGTCAAAAAATATGGATCCGCAGCAGATCCTAGATGAACTGGTTACAGGCGAAGCAGCTGTGGATACGGTTCAGATTACCATAAGGGAAGGCCTGTGTATCCGCGATATAGCCAGCTATCTGGAGAAGTTTGAAAAGGATGACAAGAAGGTATTTTCCTTTACAGCCCAGGAATTCATTGACGCAGCAAAAGATGTTGATAGGTTCGCTGCCGAGTACCCCTTTCTTTACGAGATCCCCGAGGAGAGGAGGAATGGCGAATTTCCTCTGGAAGGCTATCTGTTTCCCGATACCTATATCGTATATATGGATTCATCTCCTGATGACATTATCAGGAAAATGCTGGATACTTTCGAAAGAAAGCTGTATTATGCCGAGTTTAATGATGTTCCGCTCCTTACCAAGATTGAGGAGATGGGTATGACGCTGGATCAGGTAATTACATTTGCTTCAATAGTTCAGACCGAAGCTGCTGTAAAGGATGAATTCTACAAAATTGCTGCCGTATTTCATAACCGCTTGAATATTGATATGCCCCTTCAGTCATGTGCAACGGTTCAATATGCCTTGGGGCGCTCGGAGAGAAAGCCTTTCCTCACCAATGAGGAAACGTCGGTAGATTCTCCTTATAATACCTATAAATACAAGGATTTGCCCATAGGGCCGATTGCGTCACCGGGGCAGCTGGCGGTAGAAGCGGTGTTGTTTCCGTATGAGGAGTTTATGGATCCTGAAAAACCCATGCTGTATTTCGTGTATGCCGGGGACAACAAGCATGAGTTTAATTATTCCTATAATGCTCATAGCAAAGCCAAGGATAAGTACGAAAAGCTCTGGAAGGAAAGCCAGCAGGAAAATGATTAGAAGATGAGGGGCTCACTCAAAGGGGTGAGCCCTATTGATTGTGATTATGAAATGGTGTGGAAATGAAAGGATGGTAGAAGGTGCGAAAAATACCCGAGCTACTGGCTCCCGCCGGTGACCTGGAGAAACTAAAAATAGCCGTGGCCTACGGTGCCGATGCCATATATATCGGGGGTAAGCGATTTGGTCTTCGGGCCTTTGCCGGCAACTTTGAAAAGGATGAAATTGAAGAAGCGGTGAAATATGTTCATAAATACGGGAGAAAGATATACGTTACCATAAATATATTTGCCCATAACGATGACTTCAGCGGCATGGCAGAATACATCGGATTCCTTTCCAAAGCAGGAGTTGATGCAGTGATTGTCTCCGATCCGGGCATTTTATCCCTGGTAAAGGATGTGGACCCCGATATGGAGATACACCTGAGTACCCAGGCAAATACCACTAACTGGAGGAGTGCCCTCTTCTGGCACAATATGGGTGTAAAGAGGATAATACTGGCCAGGGAGCTTAGCCTGGCGGAGATAAAAGAGATTAGAGAGCGAACGCCGGCCACACTGGAGCTGGAGGTTTTTGTCCACGGGGCCATGTGCATGTCATATTCCGGCCGTTGCATGCTGAGCAATTATCTGGCTGGAAGGGATCCCAACCGGGGGGCCTGCGCTCATCCGTGTCGATGGAAATACTATCTTATGGAAGAGAAGAGGCCGGGAGAGTATCTGCCTGTCATGGAGGATGAGAGGGGTTCATATATACTCAATTCAAAAGATCTCTGCATGCTCGAATATATACGGGAACTGGCCGGCATTGGTTTGGACGGTTTTAAAATAGAGGGCAGAATGAAAAGCGGATACTACGTGGCCGTGGTTGTTAAGGCATACCGCCAGGAGCTGGACAGATATGAAAGGGATCCGGAGGGGTATAGCTTTAACCCCGAAGCACTGGAAGAGGTGAAAAAAGCCAGTCATCGCCCCTTTACAACCGGTTTTTATTTCGGAAAGCCCACACATAACGACAATGAATACTCAAGCAGCCAATATATAAGGGAATACGATTTTGTTGGATTGGTATTGGGCTATGAACGCGAAAACAGGATGGCCGAGGTGGAACAGCGCAATCCATTCAGGATAGGGGATGAGGTTGAAATATTGCGCCCGAACAGTGGAAATTTGAATTATTCCATCCGTCAAATGCTGGATGAAAATTATCAGCCCATAGATCACGCTCCCCACCCGCAACAAAAGGTGTACCTTCCAATTGAACATCCTTTGGAGAAGTATTCCATGCTGCGGAGGAAAAAACGATAGATTTAACAATTAACAGGCACATTCCCCGATACCGCTGCATATTATATATAGCAGCAAATAGCGGCGCAGATAAACGGAATAAAACAGCGGTAATCTAGGGGGTGTTATATTGTGCTACCCCTCGTGGGAGGGTTATTATTTTTAGCCCGCTATGTTTTCCTTCTCGCATCTCATATATCCGGAAGCAGTTCGTTTCCTCGCCCTTTAGAGCCCGAGGAAGAGGAATATCACCTAAAACGGTATGCCGAAGGGAGTGAAGATTCGAAGAATATACTTATCGAACATAATCTAAGGTTGGTAGCCCATATAGTGAAGAAATACAGCAACGCCGTAAAGGATGCGGATGATCTCATATCGATCGGTACAATAGGACTGATCAAGGCCATAACTACCTTTGATCCCAAAAAGAATACCAGGCTTGCAACGTATGCCGCCCGCTGTATTGAGAATGAAATTCTTATGTCCATTCGTGCTGACAAAAAATTAAAGGGTGAGGTTTCCCTCTACGAACCCATAGGGGTGGACAAGGAGGGAAACGATATAGCGTTGATGGATATACTGGGTACCGATCCCGACATGGTAATGGACGAAGTTGAGCTTAAGATACAGGCGCGAAATCTGTATAACATGATGAGAAAGGTGCTAAAAAAACGGGAACAGATAGTATTGGAGATGAGGTACGGCTTATTGAACGGCAGGCATAAAACTCAAAGAGAGATTGCCCAGTTGCTGGGCATATCCAGATCCTACGTATCACGGATAGAAAAGAGGGCTATTTCAAAGTTAAGCAAGGAATTTCAGGCAGGGGGCTGTAAATTAAGTTGACAGCCCCTGTTTGAATAATATATTATTGGTTAAATAGTTATTATACAAATGGACTGGGAGAGATAGTGCATTGATAAAGTTGAAGCCCGATATGGCTGTAAAGAATATTTTCCATATATCCTTCAATGCTCTGGTTGACCGGGGCATTGAAAATATTATCATTGACCTGGACAATACGATAGTGCCCTGGGGCGACCAAAAAATCCCTTCTGAATTGTACGGCTGGGTTAAAGCGGCAAGGGAGAAGGGGTTAAAACTCTGTATATTATCCAATAGCAGTCGGGAGAGAATACAATACTTTGCCTCCCGACTGGGTATATTGGCCGCCTCCAAACGGGGCAAGCCATTTTTACGAGCATTTAAGAGTGCTTTGGAAACCCTGGATGGAGATCACAACAACACCGCAGTGGTTGGTGATCAAATTTTTACCGATATCCTTGGAGGAAAAAGGCTGAAGCTGTATACAATTCTTGTAGAACCCATATCCAGGCGGGAATTCCTGGGAACCAAAGCAATGAGATTGCTGGAAAGGATTGTTGCCAACAGGAGGTAAGGATGAATATAACTCCGCGTACAAAATTGATAGGTCTAATCGGCCATCCGGTTGAGCATTCCCTTTCGCCCCAATTGCACAATGCCCTTTACAGGGAGTACGGACTGGATTATATATACGTCGCCTTCGATATCGCACCCGGAGATGTTGCTCAGGCGGCAGCTGCGTTCAGGACACTGTCATTTGTGGGGTTCAATGTGACCATTCCTCATAAACAGAGCATTATTCCATTTTTAGATGCCCTGGAATATGAGGCCCGGGCTATAGGCTCGGTTAATACCGTAAGAATTCAGGATGGAAAGCTGTTTGGTTACAATACTGACGGAATGGGCTTTGTTGATTCCCTGAAGCGGCGGGGAATTGAGCTGGGAGGGAAAAGGGTATTGGTGCTGGGTGCCGGTGGTTCTGCAAGGGCAATATGCGTGTACTTGCTTAAAGAGAGAATAGACGGGCTGTATATACTCAACAGGACCAGAGGGAGAGCCGTTGAATTAATCAATAGCCTGGCTTCTTTCTTTCCGGCTGCTTATTTACACTGTATTGACAATGAAGATTTGGAAGGCTTAAAACCCGATTTGATTATTAACACCACCCCCTTGGGGATGTGGCCGGATGTGGAGAGCGATCCATTGGAGAGCTATGATTTTTCGCCCGGTACCATCGTTGTAGATATAATATATAATCCGCCCGAAACCCTTTTTTTGAGAAGGGCAAGGGAGGCCGGGTGTGTTACCGTAAACGGCCTTGACATGCTGATTGGACAAGCATTAAAGGCGATTGAGATATGGACGGGCGTGGTTATGGATTATGACAGGGCGGTCGATCTTGTAATAAAAAATAAAAAAGGATAGAATTCCTGTGTTGAAAAAAATCAAACTAGGTTATATAATGTATATAAGTTTTTGAAATAGTAAAATATTACTATTTTTTTAGGAAATTATTACTATATTATTTATAACCAGGCTGAGCCTGGTACAATAGGTGGAAAACAATGATTGGTCAAAGAAAAAGGCTGGGAGAGCTGTTAATCGAAAAAGGGGTTATTACTCAGCAAGAGCTAAAAAGTGCCCTTGCTCTTCAGAAAGCCACCGGAAAAAAGCTGGGGGAAATTCTTGTTTCTCAGAATTTAATATCGGAAACTAAGATGGCAGAGGTATTCCAGGAACAGCTCGGGATTCCCTTTGTGGATTTAAGCAGGATACAGCTGGATCCCAAGCTGACCGAATTTGTTCCATTTATACTCGCAAAAAGGCATTCCCTGATTCCGGTGAAACTGGAGAAGGGGAAGCTTTATATAGCCATGGAGGATCCTTTGGATTTTGCTGCAATCGAGGACGTCAAACGGGTAGCCAAGATGGAAGTGGTTCCCATCATATCCTTCGGCGAATCTATAAGAAATGCCGTCCATCAATTGTACAGCATTGATTATGCGGAAAAGGCCGTACAGGATTATAGCAGAGAAATTAATTTGGACCGGGCAACGCAGGAAATGCAGGAAAGTCCGATAGGCGAAACAAGCAATGCCCCGGTTGTAAGACTGGTTAATTCCATAATTGAACAGGCGGTGAGCATGCAAGCCAGCGATATCCATATCGAGCCAATGGAGCAGGAAACCGTCGTTCGATTCAGGCTTGATGGAATGCTGCAGAAAATACTGAGCATTCCCAGGTACATGCATCCAGCCGTTGTTACCCGAATCAAGATAATGGGCAATATGGATATAGCCGAAAGGAGGCTGCCCCAGGATGGACGGGTGGATATGAGTATTGCAGAAAAGGACATCGATATGCGGATATCCACCATACCGACCATTCACGGGGAAAAGGTAGCGATTAGGATCCTTGACCAATCCAGTTTTCTGCTTCCCCGGGAAAAGCTTGGCTTTACGGATGAAAACCTGGCAAAATTTGATCGGCTTTTGAAGACCCCCCACGGCATAATACTGATTACCGGACCAACCGGAAGCGGCAAATCCACAACACTTTATGCCATGCTGAATGAGTTGAACAGGGAATCGGTCAACATCATCACCATTGAAGACCCTGTGGAATATCGAATGGAGGGTATCAACCAGATTCAGGTCAATCCGAAGATTGGGTTAACATTTGCTACAGGTTTACGCTCAATCGTAAGGCAGGATCCGGATATTATAATGGTCGGCGAGATACGCGACAGGGAAACCGCCGAAATTGCCATACGTTCGGCCATTACGGGCCACTTGGTGCTGAGCACCCTACATACCAATGATGCGGTCAGCACCATATCCAGGTTGATGGATATGGGAATAGAGCCATATCTGATATCCGCTTCCCTTGTGGGTGTCATATCCCAGAGATTGTTGAGAAAGATATGCAGCAACTGCAGGGTTCCCTACAGCGCCGAACCCCATAAGTTTTCCGTTTTGGGTTTTGAAAACGAGCCGAGTGTACAGCTGTATAGGGGAGAGGGTTGCAGCCTGTGCAACTATACGGGATACAGAGGTCGTATTCCAGTCCACGAAATTTTAATCATATCAAAAGCCCATCGGCAGCTGATTGCACAAAATGCTTCAGCAGACAGAATCATGGATTTATCGAGAAAAGCCGGCATGATTACTTTGCGGGAAGAGTGCATAAAGCTGATGCTCAATGGGCTAACCACAATTGATGAGGTGATCAGGATATCGTACACCCATGACACACTGACATAAGGGGGTCAGGCGGTTATAATGGATATATTCGAGATATTGAAGAGGGCAGTGGATGAGAAATGTTCCGACGTTCACATATCGGTAGGTCTTCCCCCCATAATACGCAAGTACGGGAACCTGGTACAGCTTTATTCGGAGCGTTTAACCCCGCAGCACACCGAACACTTTGCCAGACAGCTTATGACGGACAAGCAGTGGATGAGCCTCCAGGAAAAGGGAGAGGTGGATTTTTCCTATTCCATATCAGGAATTCATCGCTTTCGCATAAATGCATTCCGTCAAAGAGGGAGTTACAGCCTGGTTGTCAGGCTGATAAATCCGAACATTCCGGAGTTTAAAGATTTAGGGCTGCCGGAGGTGATAAAGGAGTTTACGCAAAAAAAGAATGGCCTGGTACTGGTCACCGGTCCTGCGGGAAGCGGCAAAACCACAACTCTGGCCTGCCTGATTGATATGATCAACCGGGAACGAGCTGCCCACATAATAACCCTTGAGGAACCCATTGAATACTTGCACCGTTCCAGAAAGAGCATAGTAAATCAGCGGGAGATAGGAAGCGATACCAGGAGCTTCGCAGTAGCCCTAAAGGCCGCATTGAGGCAGGATCCGGATATAATCCTGGTTGGGGAGATGAGGGATTTTGAAACCATCTCAATAGCTTTAACGGCTGCCGAGACTGGGCATCTGGTATTCTCCACCCTTCATACAATAGGTTCTGCAAAGACTATAGATCGCATAATTGACGTATTTCCACCTCACCAGCAACAGCAAATCCGCTTTCAATTGTCCACGGTGCTGGAAGGAGTTGTCAGCCAGCAGCTGATCCCTTCTAAGGATGGTTCAAGCAGGGTGGCAGCCGTCGAGGTAATGGTGGTAACGCCGGCCATAAGAAATCTGATTCGGGAAGGCAAGACGTATCAGATACCTAACATAATTCAGACGAGTGCCAGGCTGGGAATGAGAACCATGGATCAAGCCTTGCTGGAGCTTTTTAAAAGCGGGAAGATTTCAAAGGAGAATGCCCTTACCTATTCGATGGATATGGAACATATGAAAAATCTCGTGCAATCCGTTTGACGGCGCCGTTAGAGGGGAGTGATGCTCAATGGCTAAATATAAATATTTGGCCAAGGATTTGCATGGTACCACCATAAGCGGCGTTTATCAGGCCACAAACCGGGATGACGTAATTCGCATGCTAAGGCAGAAGAATTATTATCCCTTAAAAATCGAAAAGGTGCTACAGGTAAGGGATATTCGGGACATGAGCCTATGGGCAAAGGTTGGTGCAAAGGATTTATCGGTTATGTGCAAGCAGCTCGCAGCCATGCTCAAGGCCGGGATCCCAATTGTTCAGTGTTTGGACGTGCTCTCCAGGCAGGTGTCAAACCGGCTCTTGGCCGGTCTGCTGAAAGAGATACATACAGAAGTACAGACGGGAACGTTACTCAGCAATGCCTTTCATAAGCGAAGGAACAGCTTTCCCCTGTTGTTTGTGAGCATGATAGAGGCCGGGGAGGCCAGCGGTTCCCTGGATGTGGTGGTGGATAATCTGGCCCAGCATTTCGAAAAGGAGCACAAGCTGAAGCAGAAGATTAAGTCGGCCTTGACCTATCCGGTGTTGGTACTGCTGGTGGCTTCAGGTGTGGTGTATTTTCTTCTGACTGCGGTGGTACCTATGTTTGTAGGAATCTTTGCCCGAGGTTATATGGAGCTCCCCCTTCCGACGCAGATGCTTTTATCCCTGAGCGAGTTTTTGACCAAATACGGCATAATAGTCCTGCTGTTATTGGCTATAGTTGTGTTTGTATTCTTCGTCATAATATCACGGGATAAGGGGCGCCGCAAATGGCACGGGCTTATACTGAAGCTTCCGATAATAAAAAGGCTTATTCTTCTGACCGTTTCGGCCCGCTTTGCGGGGACGCTGGGAATACTGCTGGGAGCGGGAATACCCCTGGTAAGGTCCCTCGATATAGTTAAAAGGGTTGTCGGCAACGAAGTGGTCAGAGAAGGGCTTCAAAAGGTGCAGGATATGACCAGGATAGGCAGCGGGATGTCTGCACCGCTGGAGCGCCTGAATCTGTTTCCGCCTATGTTGATTCAAATGCTCAAAGTGGGTGAGGAGTCAGGAGCTATAGATGAGATGCTGCTAAAAACAGCCGAGTTCTATGAGACCGACCTTGAGAACAGCCTACTCAGGCTGACCACCCTCCTGGAACCGGCTATGATAGTCTTATTGGGTGGAATAGTGGCATTTGTGGTACTGGCCATTGCCATGCCCATGTTTGAGATGATGAATATAGTTAATTAATGGAAGGAGAGAAAAACATGTTGAAGAAATTTAAGAAAAACAAAAAGGGTTTTACCTTGATTGAGCTAGTGGTTGTTATAGCCATACTCGGTGTACTGGCAGCGCTTGTTGTGCCATCTGTTGTGAATAGAATTGAAGAAGCAAAAGAAAATGTTGACAGAGCAAATTTGAAGATGATCCAGCAAGCAATTGAGATGTATAATATTGTGAATAACAAATATCCACAAGTCGACGGTTTTGCTNNCAAGTGGAGTATGACCAAGGTTCTGGAAAATTATATATTAATTCGGAAAGTGAAGATCAAGTGGAGTATGACCAAGGTTCTGGAAAATTAAATCATCCGTATATTAATTCGGATACGAACTCAACTAATCCTTAAAGGAATTGCGTGACAATTACTTTGATCTCAATATAAAATAAGGAAATAACATGGATCTATTGGTTATAATAATTGGCCTATTAGTTGGCAGCTTTTTAAACGTATGCATATATAGGATACCGCGAAAGGAATCGATAGTGTGGCCGGGCTCCAGATGTACCGCATGTAACACTAGGTTGACCCCACTTGATCTGGTTCCCGTATTAAGCTTTATCTTTCTGAAGGGCAGATGCCGGTACTGCAAGCAGCCAATAGCATGGCGGTATCCGGCTGTGGAGCTGCTGACAGCTCTTTTATTCTGGCTGGTATACAGGCGGTATGGTATGGAACCTGTTACTGCATATTACCTTATATTGACCTGTATACTTATAGTGACGTCCGCCATCGATATGGAGCATCAGATAATTCCCAACGGTTTAGTTTTAACTGGCATTACAGCAGGCATTGTTTTTAATCTTGCGGGCGTCGGCATTTCATTTATGGACGGCTTGTACGGACTTATACTGGGGGGAGGATCGCTTGCCCTGGTAGCCCTTGTGTCCCTGTTTGTTTTTCGCAGGGAGGGAATAGGCGGAGGCGACATAAAGCTTATGGCCGCCATCGGCTTATATCTGGGCTGGCGCCTCACCGCCCTGGCGCTGTTATTGTCGGTGTATATCGGTGGGATGATAGGATTATTGTTGCTGATTATGAAAATAAAGAAAAGAGGAGACTATATCGCCTACGGACCGTTTTTGGCAATTGCCTCTTTGATTGCCATACTGTACGGTGAAAGCATAATAGACTGGTACCTATCTTCTTTCTGGTGATATACCGGTGATATGAATGGGGAATAACAGCGGTTTGACACTGATAGAGTTAATCGTGGTATTGGCTATTATCGGGATATTGCTGTCTGTTATATCTCCCAGCGTTAAACCGCCTATAGAAGAGGTGAAGCTGAAAGCCGAAGCACAGCGAATTGCACAGGAGATTCGTTTAACCCAGCAGTTGGCAATAACAACGGGGATGAATTATTGTTTTGAGATACACATAGATGAAAAGTATTTTAATATACGGCCAAGCAATCCGTTTCCGGTCGCCGGGGTATATAAGAAGGAGTATCTGGACAGCAGCATTTATACAATTAAATGTAATTTTGCCTCCCCGTATACTGGCAAATATGCCGGGCTGAAGGTGTTAACCTATACCCCTACCGGGATTCCAAGTCAGACGGGCAGCATAGAGCTCTATACCAGCAGCGGGAAGAAAAAGACAATTAGGGTGGCGGTAGGAACAGGAAGGGTAAGGGTTCAATGATCAAATCGAGCGGGCTAACGCTTATTGAAATTCTGGTAACCATATTTATTTTGGCACTTATAGCCGGTTCTCTTTTAACAGCCTACGGCTTTTCATTCAGGCACAATTATGAAGCTGAATCGTTGCTTAAGGCATCATTCGTTGCTCAGACAAAAATGGAGGAGCTGCAGTCCATGGATGCTCTTTCTGCATTCAATGCAGGCAGAGATCAGCGGAAACAGGATGCTTCCGGCTATTATGTTCAGAGCCTGTGCCAGCCGTATTTTTCCGATGATTATCATCTGTTCAGCGTTGTTCTTAAGGATAAAGGCGGGGAAGGTTCGGGATACATGATGTACGCCGTTCCCCCAGAGGGAAGGAATTTGCTGCTTATTGAAGACGTACGGAATGATACCGTAGTTAACCTGTCCATGGCTGATAAAAGCTATTCGATGGCTGTGCAAGGGTCTGGACAAGCTGCGATAAATGGCTCTCTTGCTGACGATGGCAAAAAGGTTATGATACTTATCAATGCGGTTGAGTATTCGGGTAATCATCACATGACATTTAATATAAATCCCGGGGGGAAGATGGTGGAGGTTAAGGTGTATGACACCGACGAAAACTTAAACACATTGACAGTTTCGGGTGTAAGCGAACAACGCTTGAGCAATTTTATATACAGGAACTATTCCATGATACGTGCGTCGGTCAGGGTGTTTGAAGGTGAAACCGATGCTCAACCCAAAGCGGTAATTGAGAGCATACTCCAGTTGGAGAACTGAGAGAAGCCGTACCATCTGAAGGGAAGGCGTGGTATATGAATAAAAAAAGAGGATATTCCCTTGTTGAGCTTTTGGCAGCGCTGGCATTGTTGTCGACGGTCATTGCCATGGGTTATTCCCTCTATATAATGAGTGTAAAGGGGTACGGGAAAAGTATTGATCGGATTAATACCCAGCAAAACGTCAGGCTAGTCGCTTCATATATCAAAAGAAAGCTTTTGAAGGCAATGAATGATGAGGTAACGGTCGAAGAAAAGGATGACGGTTCCAGCGTTCTCATAATAGGCAAGGAGTATTTTGATCTCAGCGGAACAACGCTGCGTGTGAATCATGACTGGCCGTCATCTTCTTCCTTTAATCCAATGGCTGAAGATATTACCCGATTTGTAGCTGAAAAAGACGGAAACAGGGTCATACTGTCGATTTCCGGCGGAGACGAAGGCAGGGGTAACTTATTCTCCCTTACTTTCGAAGTGCTCCTTAGAAGATAGGAGAGTGGTAAAGATGTTGAATCGGCTCAATGTTTTAAAGGCTTCAAGGGGCTCAGCATTTATTTTGGTCCTGCTAAGCTTAACGGTGGTTTTCAGCCTTGGGGTATCCCTGATGTCTGTGACCGTTACCAACTACCACATGGATCGCACTGAACATGATTATCAAACTGCCTACTATGTGGCGGAAGGAGCTTTACGCTATCACGTTGAACAAATGAGGCTTATAATGGAAGAGCTGTGTGTTTCTGGAAACTATGATGATGCATTGAGCTTTTTTGATGCATTTATGGCCAGGGTATCATCCATCAGTACACCCGACTTAAATGATAATTTTAACAAGCAGGCGCACATTGATGTGGATGTAACCGATACCCGTGTGGAAGATGGTAAAAGGATCTTCACCGTCCATGTGACATGTACCGTAGGCAGTTTGAGCAGAAGTTTGAAAAGCATGGTTGAAATTAGCTGGGATGCATTAGACTCAATGCATAATTCGACATATAAAACGATAGTATTTGGTGGTGCCATATTCACAAGCGAAACCATGAAATTTTACAATAATGTGGTAGTCAATGGAAATATAGTGACTAACACCATTAAAGAGGATGGAGTTGAATTAGAAAACAATGTAGTTATTAATGGAAATATTTATATAGGCTTTGGCGGAGAGCCCGATGAGGTTGTTCAAAGGAAGAACAATGCCGTGGTGAATGGGCAGATAAAAGTCAATAGTATTAATATTGAACTTCCTGCGGTTGCATTTCCTTCCGGCTTGCCGGACAGGGGCGATTTGAGAATTGATAATAATGAAACGAAGAGCATTAGCGGCGGGAGTCGGTATAACACAATAGAAATTAAGAACAAAGGAATATTGACAGTTCGGCTTGACGGTGATACGGTTATCCGCGCGAATTCGCTGTATTTTGGAAATGATGCAATTTTACGGCTTAGCGGTTCCGGCAGACTGTCCATATATATAGATGATACAATCCATATAGATAATAATTCGCTTATAAACAGTGACGGACAGGCCAATGATTTGCTTCTTATATCTGCCGGCAGTAAGATTACGCTGGATAATAATTCTGTATACAAAGGTTCGCTGTATGCCCCCAATGCCGATGTCCAGATGGAAAATAACGCAGTGGTTCATGGAAATGTTGTAGCCAAAAGTATCGTTATGTATCAGAATTCCCAGGTTTTTTTCAGTAATGTTATAAAGAATGGATATCCGATGCCCATACCGGTATATGCCGGCTCCGGCGAAGATGTGTTTAATGTTATATATGTTGGCGAGTCATAATGAGACTATATTTTTTGATGAGGGAGTTTTTATGATTAAATCAAACAATGATGTTTTAGGCATTGATATTGGTTCCAGCCTGATAAAGATGGCTCAGGTGACTTTGGGGAAAAGCACGGAACTGGTAAAAATGGGATATGTAGAAACCCTGTACCTAAATTTTCCTCCGAGCAGTCAGCCGAAACCGACAGAGAACTGGTTAAGGCGATAAAAAGCTGTTATAGGCAAAACGATTTCAGCACAGAACGGGCCAGTCTGTGCCTGTCAGAGCCGTCAGCCATATTTAGGGACGCTAGGCTTCCAGAGATGAAAAATGAGGAAATACTCGAAAACATTAAATACGAGATATCCGAATATTTTTCAATAGATATTGACCAATATACCGTTACATACAGGATACTTGCAAAGGAAGAAAATGAAGGTCGGGTGGTGTTGAGGGTACTGGGAGTGGCGT
>LFSE01000073.1:49517-59625 GCA_001513075.1 Clostridiales bacterium DTU074
AGATGTGTATAAGAGACAGGTTGAGGGTACTGGGAGTGGCGGTGCCTTCATCTTTGATAGCCAGATATGTTCGCATTCTTAGGAAAGCGGGCTTAAAGCCTGCGTATATGGATGTGGCCACCAATGCCTATCTAAAGATGATGAAGCGTATGAAGAAGGATATATCTCAGGAGCAGGCAGTCTGCATAATGGATTACGGGCATGCCGCCTTGACCATATCAGTGTTTGACAATGGTATTCCGTTTGTTACCAGGGAAGTGGCAATGGATTGGGAGGTGGACAATTTTGATACGGTTGCAACGGTACTAAGCCAGGTGCTGGACTATTACTACAGCAGAAATTACACATCCCATATTCAAAGGGTATGGGTTTCCGGGGGCAACGGTTATATAAATGATTTTTGTCAGTATGTGTCAATGCAAACCGGTGTACAGGTGGAAGTTGTACGGCCAGATATGTTTGATATAATAAATAAAGCCCCTGAGGATGTCCCGATGGGCATTTATTTTAAAGCCATAGGAGCAGCGATAAGAGAGGAACTGGCAATATGAATGATATAAATCTACTGAACGGTTTTTATCAACCCAAAAGGACTGTAAAGATTATATCGGCTATAATTGTAGCGATTGTTGTTACTGGCATTTTGTCATATATCGGCATAATCATACCTTTACGGAATAAACAGGCTCTTTCGTTTGAGGCTGCGAAGTTTACACAGCTTAATATGGAGTACGAAAACATTGAGAAGGAATACATGGATTTGTTCCAACAGGTGGAAGAGCTCAAAAAGAAGGCAGACAGCATAAGTCCGGTTATAACGGGAATAAAATGGAGCGAGGTGCTCTCTCTCATAGAACAGGTGATACCTCAAGGGATAGCGATAAACAGCCTTTCATACGGGGAAGGGGTATTGACCGTTCAGGGGCAGGCTGACAGCGATATTGAAATTGCACGGTTCATGGTACAGCTAAAGAATGCAGGCCTGTTCTCACAGGTGAAATTAAAACGGATTGACGGAGACGGCGATGAAGGATCTTTTGTTCTGCTGTGTTTCTTTTAGACATTTGGGGATTGGCACCGATTGATGGAAAGGTGAGAGTAAATACATGAAGCTTACAAAGCGTGAAAAAAGGTTTGTTATACTGCTGGTGGTGGTGTCAGTTTTATCGGTATACTATGTATACTTTTATCAACCCCTTCAGGAGCAAATTCAAAATATGATTACAGAGATTAAAATGGGAGAAGATGCTCTGAAGCTTAAAGAATCCAAAGAGGATGAGGTTAAGATACTCAAAGAGGAACTGCAGGCTTTGACGGAAGAGACTACGAATCTGTTGGACAGCCTTCCGCATCATGATTATCCCAGCCTGCTGGTTCATCTGAACGAAATAACCGCCCCTCGTGTAAACCGGGAATATATTGAGATAGGGGACGTTGAGGTACAGACGGAATTTGTTATTTTGCCGGTTTTTATATCCGTCAGTGCTGAATACAACAATTTTAAGGAGATGTTAAAGATGCTTGAAGAATCGCCGTACAGAAACAGGGTTGAGAGCCTGTCGGTACATACGGTTGATGACGGGGTTAACATAAATGCGGATATAGCTTTGAAGTTTTTCTTTAAGCCTGAATCCGATGAGCAGGACAATTCATATCCCTTTATGAACGGCAGGTTCGGAAAGGACAATCCCTTCCGGCAGCCGGTTTCCCAGCAGACAGAGGCGGAGGATTGATGTTATATATTATTGCCATTATATTTTAATGATATTTGCTGGGAGTAATAAATAGTAATAAATAAAGAATACATAATCTTCGTTCCGATGATATAATATAAGAACAGATGAGGAGATAGGGAGATTGATTTTATGGGAATATTTTCGGATAAGAATATTCGCCCGAAAAACTATATGGAAGATATTGTAATTCGCTATATGGACAGGATTATGGCGGATATCAATTGCTGCAAATGTCAGGCTTGCCTTATGGATATAGCGGCATATGCGCTGAACCGACTTCCAAGCAAATACATCGTTACCCGTGAGGGTGAAGTTTATTCCAGGCTGCTGGAGCTGGAACAGCAATTTAAGACGGATGTGATAATTGCAATCATGAAAGCTATCGAGGTGGTCAGCAAAAACCCGCGCCATGTAAAAGAGGACAAGGGGGATTCCAATTCAGATGGATAGTCAGAATCGGGATAATATTATCCTGATAGGCTTTATGGGCGTGGGAAAGACTACCGTTGGCAAGTTGCTTTCACAGCGAATGGGATATGAATTTATGGATACCGATGATCTGATTGTTAGGATGGCCGGAATTTCAATACCCGAGATATTCTCCAGATACGGAGAAAGGCATTTTCGTACATTGGAAAAACAAGCAATTATTTGCGCCCTGGAGCATTCGGGTATTGTGCTTGCAACCGGCGGTGGGGCCGTTGTCGATCCTGACAATTTTTTATTTTTAAAGAAAAGGGGTTGTGTTATTGCCTTAGATGCGGGGGAGGATATTCTATGGAACAGGCTTAAGGCATCAACGGATCGGCCAATGCTCTTTTCCGACAGGCCAAGGGAAAGGATGAGGAAGCTTCTTGAAGCCCGCCGTCCCATATATCATAGGGCTCACTTTGTTGTGTTGGTGGACGATAAAACTCCGGAAGAAGTGACTGACGAGATTATCGCAATTATCGGCTCTGGTTGGAAGTATAAGCGGAAGGAGAACTGATTGTGGGAGATAACGAAATAATAAGGTTCGGGCCGGCAGGCAATTCTGATGGCGACATGCTGGTTGCCCTTGATTTAAGACCTGTGATCATCTGCGAGTCCAGGGGAACCATGGCTGAGGATGCGGTCCGGCTCAAAGGTATATTCAGCAAAAAACTATCTATTCAACAATAATAATTTGTGATAATATATAAAAGGATTTTTTTGTATGAGGTGCAAATCCTATGAAGGTTCTGGTTGTTAACGGGCCAAACTTAAACCTCCTGGGCCATCGGGAGCCTTCCATATACGGAACAGCCGGTTTGGATGTTTTGATAAATATGCTGAGGGATCATGGCCAAAAGCTTGGAATGCTGGTGGAGCATATTCAGTCCAATAGTGAGGGTGAAATCATCGATGCTCTGCACCAAGCTATTGACCGGTATGATGGAATCATTCTCAATCCAGGTGCATATACCCATTACAGCTATGCCATACGCGATGCCGTTGCTGCCATAGGGGTTCCGGTAATTGAGGTGCATATATCAAACATAAATGCCCGTGAGGAATTCCGTCGAAATTCCGTCATTGCCCCCGTATGTCTGGGGCAGATAAGCGGTCTTGGCTTGGAAGGATACCGCTTAGCCTTGGATTTTTTTGAACGATACTTGGGTGAAAAAAAGGAGCTTAGGATGATATAGGTATGAAGACGCCGTTAGGTAAGTTGTTACTTATGATAGAGAATAATGATTTGGATGTCAATGCTGCGCTGATCACCAAACCCGAGAGTGTGGTCTATTACTCCGGTTATACCGGCGGCAATGCCATATTGTTTATACATTTGCTGGTCCGATATATCATAATAATGGACGGTACACCCGTAGAGCCTGATGAGGGGCAGTATCCTGACTTTAAAGTGGTAAGACTGAAGGATGCTGAAATCAAGGCATTTCTTTGCCAGCTGTGCAGCAAGCTGGGGATTCACCGCATATGGTTCGAGGAAGAACATCTGGAGAACTACACCATGCTTGAGAAATCCTTGAAAAGCGTTCAATTTATACCTGCCGGAGGTATGATCTCTCAAACTCCCTTGAAAACACCCGGGATGGTGGAGTGATGCATAGGATTAATATTTTGGCCGAGGTATGCTTTTGAAATTCTATAAGCAAGGAAATTGCATTTTTTAAACAATGGGATTAAATCTATAGGAAAGTGGGGTTTTATTATGATTTCAGCAGGGGATTTTAGAAAGGGCCTGACTATAGAGCTTGATGGACAGGTGTACACTATTGTTGATTTTCAGCATGTAAAGCCCGGCAAAGGGGCTGCCTTTGTTAGGACAAAGATAAAGAATATTGTGACCGGCAGCGTGCTGGAGCGTACTTTTAGCCCTACTGAAAGGGTACCACGAGCCCATATAGAGACTAAAGAAATGCAGTATCTCTATAACGACGGCAACCTGTATTATTTTATGGATACCGAGACATATGAGCAAATCCCTTTGAACAGAGAACAGGTAGAAGATGCAATGAAATATATAAAGGAGAATATGAACGTAACGATCAAATTCTTCAAAGGAGCGCCTTTTTCGGTTGAACCGCCATATTTTGTGGAGCTGGAAGTTATAGATACCGAACCGGGGGTCAGGGGCGATACCGTAACCGGAGGGACCAAGCCGGCTACATTGGAGACAGGTGCTGTTATTCAGGTGCCCTTATTTGTTAACAAAGGCGATGTTATCCGGGTTGATACCAGGACGGACGAGTATATGGAAAGGGTCTAATGGGAATAGTAAAGGCATAGCTGTAATTAATATGTGGATATGCAATATAAATGGGAAGAAAATCAGTATTTTTGAGATAGGGAGGAAGCTGTATGGATAGTTTAGGTGAAAAGGTTTCGTATATCAAAGGCTTGGCCCAGGGATTGGGTTTGGAGGAAGAGGACAGCAAAGAAGCAAAGATACTTATCAGTATTATCGATATATTGCAGGACATTGCCGATGCCATAGAGGAGCTGGAGACTTCCCAAGCGGAGACCGACGATTATATCGAGACCCTTGATGAAGATATTGCTGAACTTCAAAGCCATGTTTACGGCGATTATGACGAGGATGACGACGACGATGTACCGGATTACATCGAAGTTGTTTGCCCTCACTGTAACCAAACGGTGTATTTTGATGAGCAGATGTTTGAGGAGGAGGACGATCTCACCTGTCCCAATTGCAATGAGCCTATATATACCGAATGCTGTATGGACCATGAAGATGATGAGGATGATGAATAAGTGAGCAATGAAAGCCGGTGTTAGCGCACCGGTTTTTATTATACCGTACTTTTTTTAGAGAGGGAAACAGCTTTGACGCTTGTTTTTCACGGTGGCTGCCCTTGCTATTCCGATATGGTTCGGCTATCATTATAATTGAAACTGTATAGAAGAATTTAAAATATGATTTGAATGAGAATCGGGTGAAAAATGCAGTGTGTTAGCGTGACTAGTCAGAATATTGATGAATTCCTGGATAAATATGATGTAATGGCCTGTTCAATGAGAAATTCCAGGATCAAGGCCAAACACATAGCCATCATGGAAGTATTGTGCTGTACGTACCCTCTGAAGAGTATCTTTATTCTAAATGGCCCATTAAGTAACATCAGGGGTTTCATTTCATTCTTTGTGCCAAAAGAATGCGTGAATGTGCTCCCTCAGTATTTAAAAAATCTTGGCTATTGTGACAAGTTTTATATTCTGGATTTTGATAATCCGCATCATACGGGCAATAGCAGCATTAAAAATATAAACCTTAACTGGAAGAGAAGAAAATTTTCAATCAGATTGTTCTATGAACAAAGCAGAAGGGTATACAGAAAGCAGTCGCCACACAATAGACATTTTAAAATAATGGGATGGGATAGTGAAATAAGAGATGTTTACGGATACCGGGGGGATGGTACTGAAAGGGGCAGAAGAGCATTGCCGGTGGAAGATGCCAGGTGTTTGGTAAACATGGCACTGCCATCCAGGATAAAAACAATGGTTGATCCCTTTGCAGGCGGTGGTGGCATCGTGTACCAGGCAAAATACATTGATAAGAGTATTGAAGTCTTTAGTGTTGATATCGATGAGACGCTGGAGCCGGGTTTAACTTATTATGGTTCAAAACATTATGTCGACAATTCTGCCATAATCGATCTAGATGCCCATGTCTTTGATGCCTTGATAACGGAAGTCCCTTTTACCTTAGATGCCTTGGATGACATATGTAATACCCTGATCAATTTTGATAAGTATTTAAGCAGTTGTGCGAGAATCGTAATAATGCTTTCCCGTGGTCAGTTCTGTGCCATTGAAAAATGTGTGACAGAACTGAACTGGCATATTTTAATGTCCTGTGCCGTAAATCGAAAGGGCACCGATGTAGTTATTATGGTATGTACCAAATCAAATAAGCTGTATAAACAGATGAAAGAAATCATAGAAGCGGTGAAAACAATCCGATGAGTTTTATCAGTTAAATAGCAATTCAGCATATCTTATCCATTTGTTTCCATTTCCGATTACACGATTACCGTTCCGGTTTTTTGTTTTTTCTGAATTATATTTCTTTTATTTCCTGTTTTGCTGATAGTAAGCCTGATAATCGTTTCTGCAAATTATACAGCCGGTGAATGGAAATTGCCCCGGCAGGCGAACCATATTTTCAAGCATAATATCATCTGGAAAGACAGCTTTTCCTGCGGCCAATGCCGGTGTCTTATCGCATTGTGAATGAATACTCGATTTTTGGGATATTCTCCATGCCCGCATCATAGATATTATAAAAAGGAGGACGAGTTTTCAATGGAAAGCCTGGAGTATGATGCTGCATGGAAAAGGGTTATATTGGAGGCGCTGCCGGAGAACCTTCAAAAGATAGTTGCAGCTATTCCCGTCGGCATGGCTGCAGGTATGGAGGAAATTCGAATTCGGGAAGGACGGCCTTTGATGATATACAGCAGCGGGAGAAACTATTATCTGCGCCATGATGGAACAACTTCCCATTATCCGAAAGAGGCCTATTGGATTACCCATCGGGACACCGAGAGGATACTGCAGCGGATTTCAAACTACTCCATCTATGCCGTAGAAGAAGAACTGCGAAACGGATATATCACCCTAGAGGGCGGTCATCGTGTAGGGGTGGCGGGTAAAGCTGTCTTGGAAAATGGAAGAATCAAAACACTCAAGCATATAAGTTCTTTCAATATACGGATATCACGGGAGATAGTGGGCTCTGCCGGAAAAATAATGCGCTATATTACTTCAAACACAGGGGTTTATCATACCCTTATCCTATCCTCCCCCCAAATGGGAAAAACCACATTGGTCCGGGATATTGCCAGGCAATTGAGTGATGGCTTTCCCGGTTTCCCGGGTATAAAGGTCGGGATTGTGGATGAGCGCTCGGAGATCGCCGGATGCTACCGGGGTGTTCCGCAAAACCGGGTAGGGCTTCAAACCGATGTAATGGATGCCTGCCCAAAGGCAATAGGAATTATGATGATGATTCGTTCCATGTCGCCGGCGGTTATAATCACCGATGAGGTCGGTAAAGCCGAGGATGTAGATGCCATTGAGGAAGCGCTGAATGCAGGTGTAAAAATAATCACAACTGCTCACAGCGGAAACATCGACGATGCCCGCCGCCGGCCCATACTTTCAAGGCTTCTGGAGAAAAAGATTTTTCAGAGGATTATAGTTCTGGGGAATTCACTGGGCGTGGGGACGGTGGAAAGGATATATGACGGTTATACATTAAAAAACTTATTGGATAAACCCGTTAGATGAGAAGGGAGGGTTATTTTCCGACATGCTGAGCATAAAAATAATATGCAGCATCGTAATAATCGGCTCTTCAACAATTCTGGGGTTTCGGGCTGCAAATCGATATGTTCTGAGAATAAGGGAAATAAGGATGCTGCAAATGGCCTTCGCCCAGCTTGAAAGCGAGATAACGGCTTATTCAACCTTTTTGCCCGAAGCGGTTTTAAGAATAAGCACGTCGGTTCAGGGGGGAGTGAGGGATCTGTTTAGGGACTTCGCCGGCAGGCTGCAAAACAAGTTGGGGGACTCGGTAACGGAGGCGTGGCAGGAATCTCTTAAAGCATGTGAAAAATCCCTGCATATAACTGCAGAAGAGATTCGCATACTCGTTTCTTTTGGCGGTGTCCTGGGGTCGGGCGACAAAGGGAGCCAGCAGAGATATTTTAAGATCGTGCAGAATCAGTTGAAAAACCAGGAAATAAAGGCCGAGAATGCCTGCTCTAAGTACCAGAACATGTACAAGAGCCTGGGGCTGCTTGGCGGGCTGGCAGTTGCCATTTTACTGTTTTAACGGGAGGCTGGACATATGAGCGTGGATATAATTTTTAAAATAGCGGCTATAGGAATACTGATATCGGTAGTCAATCATGTACTTAACAAAGCTGGGAGAGAAGAAATTTCCATGATGGTAACGCTGGCGGGAATTGTGGTGGTTCTTCTTATGGTAATAGATATGATCAGCAACTTGTTCAGCAATATAAAGAGCATATTTCAGCTTTACTAGGGAGAATGGGGTATGAGTATTGAAGTGCTTCAGCTTGTTGGCATTGGTTTAATCGCGGCCGTCATTGCCGTTGTACTGAGACAGCAAAAATCGGAACTGGGCATTTATATAAGCATAGCCACCGGCTTTGTTATTTTTATGATGATTATGGGCAGATTGGTTTCTGTAGTGGGCATATTGAATAACTTAGCCAGGCAGGCAAATATGGATTCCATGCATTTATCCGTCGTGCTTAAAGTCATAGGTATTGCTTATATTACCGAGTACGGCTCCCAGATATGTAAAGATGCAGGGGAAAGTGCTATAGCATCCAAAATTGAACTGGGTGGTAAGCTCATTATACTGAGCCTGACGGTTCCGATACTTGCAGCTCTATTAGAGATAATACTCCAAATTCTGCCTTAAGGGGACAATGGGATGAAAATAATTTGCGTAGCATTGTTATTGTCACTGCTGCTGCCAATAACAGCAAATGCTCAGCCGAATGTAAATGATACCGGAAATTTGGAAGAACAGATGAAGTCTAGCATTCAAAACAGGCTGGATGAACTGGATCTGAAGGATATGGATAGATTTATAAGGGATATACAGACCCTGGAAAATCCAATATTTACCGAAGCTACTGCAAGGGATTTTGTAAGCAAGCTATTAACAGGTAATATTGATTTTGATATGGGGAAGCTGTGGTCCTATATAATCAATATATTGTTCAAAGAGATTGCTGCAAATTTAGGGTTGATGGCAAAGATAATCGTATTGGCGGTGCTCAGCGGAATACTTAAGAATATGCAGGATTCATTTCAGAATTCCTCAACGGCAGAGATAGCCCATTTTGTCTGTTATATGGTAGTGATGCTGTTGATAATGCGCAGCGTCTCATACGCTATGGGAATCGGGCAACGGGCAATTGACAATATGCTCTCGTTTACCCAAATACTTATGCCGGTTCTGCTGGTATTACTGGTATCGATAGGCGGTGTTACATCTTCAGCTATTTTGAATCCAACCATCGGTTTATTGGTAGGCCTTATAGGAACCGTTCTTAGAAATGTAATATTATTCCTGATACTATGCGCTACAGCCATTACGCTTGTTAACCATATAAGCGACAGGGTACAGCTAAAACGTCTTGGGATACTGATGAAAAACATGTGCGGCTGGATACTGGGTATTGTCTTCACCGTATTTGTAGGGGCACTGATAGTACAGGGCGCGCTGGCTGCATCTATCGACGGCATATCGATAAGGACTGCCAAGTTTGCAGTGGACACTTTTGTGCCCATTGTTGGAGGCTTGTTTGCCCAGGCCGTGGATATGGTGGTGGGCTGTTCGATGCTGATAAAAAATGCTGTGGGTTTTATGGGGCTGCTGGTTGTGGCTTTTATATGCCTGTATCCGTTGATTAAGATATTTTGCATTATGATAATATACAAGTTTACCAGTGCAATGCTTGAGTCGGTGGCCGACAGCAGAATTGCCGACTGTTTGGACGATATCGGGAATATACTCATTATACTGTCAATTACCGTTGCAGGGATGGCAATGATGTTTTTTTTGATAATAGCGCTGATAATCGGAGTGGGGAATGTAACCACCATGATGAGGTAGGTGGATTTATGCTTGCTTTTTTCCGTGAATGGCTTATAAACATTTCCGTTATAGGTATAATGGGCGTTGTAGCTGATTTAATTCTGCCCGGCGGGAATATGAAAAAATATACCCGTTTTCTGATAGGAGTAATAATGCTTACGATTATGTTGAAACCGATCTTTCATATATTTAACCGCGTGGAGGATTTGAGCAATTTGGCGGCAAG
>LFSE01000071.1 GCA_001513075.1 Clostridiales bacterium DTU074
GGCTAACGGTATGAAACCATCCAACCAATAAGGAAGCCGTTCCCAGCCTTCTGTGCTGCCGCCGATCCACTGGCTGTCCTTAATATCCGGCCAGAACTTGTCCAGGTTTCCCGACAGACCCCTGGCCTGAATTTTCAGCTGGTTTAACAGCCAGCCTCCAGGCCGTATTTCCTTCAGAGAAAGCGGACGAAAAACCGGTTCATTCAATCTATTGCTCACACAGACTCCCCCTAAGCTCTTGATTTTCATAATTAGTTAATTCTTATTCTGCCCGTCACAAATGGTAAAAACAAGGCACGACACTTTAAAGGTGAATAGTCCTAATATTCCCTCATCCTTCTCCACACATCCAGAATCAGTTTATATCTGTCAGCGGGTAAACCCTTAAAGGGAACGTTGCTTGTACAGAAAATGTATCCTCCTCCGGGCTTTCCGTAGGTCAGCGCATACTCCGCACTTTGAATAACCTCTTCTTCGGTACCTGTCTGCATAAGGGCACAGTTGACATTTCCGCACAAACAGACCTTATCCCCCACCAGCTCCTTTACCGTTTTTATGTCTACTTTTGCCTGGGGATCCAGAGAATGAATTGCATGGGGCTTGCATTCAACTATATTATCCAGGATGGGCATTATATTTCCGTCGGTATGTTTTATTGTATACAGCCCCAATTTACGGGCCTCATCTATAATCCTATAAAGATACGGTTGAATGAATTCTTCAAACATGGCAGGCGAAAGGAATGGACCGCTGTTATAGCAATAGTCAGAACAAAGTATAAGACAATCCACTCCGGCCTCGGCCAGTTGCCTGTTTCTTTTAATAGCAGCTTCAGCCATTTTTGCAGCTTTCTCTTGGACACCCTCACGATCGTCGGCAATGGCATAGGCAAATTCATACATTTTTTCACCATCCGGTATGGCAAATGTACCATCACCATGGTAATGGATCATATAGTTGTCGCCTACCAATTCCCTCAGATACTTAATAAGGAGCTTTGTCTCCTCGGGCAGAGGACCTCCATGCTCCATATAATCTTCAGCATTCCCCAGCACAAGACCGGGTATGATGGAATACTCAAGGGTGCTGTACACCTCTACCATATACTCGGCAAGCTCGTATATTCTCTTTTCCTTCTCTTTCTTTGATAGTTTGGCCAAACCTTCAACGGTCAGATCCCCGGTGATGAATTTTCGGCCAAACATCTCCTCCTCAAGCTGAAATTCAAGCTCAAAGGTAGGTACCATGTCAGGTACTTTCAAGGTTAATGCAGCTACTGCTCTCTCTTTGGGTGTCATAACCGATTCCTCCTATTCCTCCAGTATATCCGACTGTTATAAAGATTTGTAAAAATTTAACACTTTCCTTTCAGAATAAATATCTCCATAGGATTGTCGAAGAACATTTTCTTTGCTATTTTACAGGCTTGATCGACATTAAAAATTCCGTCATCAACCTTCTCCGCCAGTACCCGGCTCACATTCTGCCGCGCCATGAGCTGATGCCCGTATACTGTATCAACCATAATATAGTCACCGCCAAAGGCACTGATCTTATTGACACCCACAGCATCAATAAATTCACTTAAGAATGCCATGGAACTGTTAGGGGAAATAATATGCGCCCAGCACATGTCAAGATATACATTGGGAAACATCTTGCACAGAGTAATAGCTTCATAATGATAAGGATAACTTATATGGAACAAATCAAATTTTACATTCTTGTACGTAAGGAAAAGATTACTAAGATGCGTAGGTTTGCTGTTGGTAAGCACATTACCGTTGCCCTCCTGTATGCCGGTATGGAACTGCACGGTGAGACCGTACTTGTTTATGATACCGAGGATATAATGCATCATGTAATCCTGAAACGCCTTGCCAAGTGCTAATTCTTTATGTGACCAATCGGGACGATGCAGATTATCAAAAATCTTATTAAACGCCTCTTCAGCCTGGGCATAGGTCACCTTTTCATAAAAAATGGAACGCTCATAGGCAAGAGTACTCTTAAACACCGTTATGCCGCGTTTAATGGCGCGCTCCAGCATGGATTGGGTAAGTTCAAGCCAGTCATCAAAAGAGGTAACCTCCATCCCTGCCTGTCTTGACACCTCTTCCACCTGGATAACGCTTTGTATAAATATATACGGTTCAAGCTTAAAGACAGGTGTGAAATAGCGTCTGTCGGATTCCAAATCCCCGTTGTCAGCGATACAGGTACGAATATTACTCTTCTCCTTCAGCACCCATTCATACGGATGATTTTTTCGGGCTTCCAGAAAAAGCTCATTAAGCTTTTCAATAGTGGTTCCGTCGAAGCGTTCAACCCCATAAAGACCTTGAACGGTGTAATCAATAGCCCGTCCATAACCGGTATACCGGCAATTCTCCCAGTATGGTTCCACAATCTTCCACCGTTCCATCAGAGGTCTGGAGTTGTCTGTCACCACATCAAAATCATCACTTGACAGACCGGAAGATTTTAGATCTGTACTAAAATAATGTGTAAGGTATTCCTTCAAAATATCGGTATCCTGTTCAATATCTTCCTCCCGACCGGGCAGATGCTCGTGAGTATCAATAATTTCCAGACTTCTCACATAATCAAAAATAGCCTTGTAAGCATCGTTCATACCATCACCCCATATTTAAAATTCCGGCTCTCATTATGCCGGCAAAACTAACATTTTCTGTATTCGGTTTTTCTTTTTCTTATATAATCGGAAATCACAACGGACTGGAGCGCGGATTTCAAATCTCCTCCGGGCTTTCTTCCCGCTCTTATATCCTCGAAAAAGCTTTCATTTTCATTATAAAAACCATTGTTAATATACAAATCGGGTTCACATATTTCATTTCCCGATATATCAGCAACAAGATTGCCTCTGTGGTAATGAACAAGCCTCCCGGGAAAATCAGCTGCATTCCAGATTGGCAGATTCATAAACCAGGTATTGTCATAGGAATTGATCACAACCCTTTCCGCAACAATCCCCGAAACGGGACAAAAACTCAGCTGAGCTTCTGCTCCCGATTCAAACTTACAGTACATCATTATATTCGCGACATTTGGCCCGAATTCCGGTAATGGCTGGTAATCAAATCTGATATACGAATAATCGGAGCCGGCCAGATACCTTGCCGCATCAATCCCATGAATGGCTGTAGTAGCAAAATCCTCATCAAATCTGCCCACCCGGTAAAAATCATAACGCAGATTATGTATTTTTTCTCCTGCTATCAGCTCTCTCAGTTTTTTTACCATGGGCATATATCTCCTGTTAAAAGCCACCTGATTGGGTGTGTTGTGCTTTTCAGCAGCCTCGATCATTCTTATTGTTTCATCATAATTCAAACCAGGCGGCTTTTCCATCATCAACGGATAACCTTTTTCCAGTATTCTGATGGATAAGGAGGCCGTCATGTGTTCCGGGACCACTAAACATACAGCATCCGGCTTTTCGGTATCAAGCATTTCCTCAAAATCGGTATAATATCTCAGAAATCCAAAGCCAGCTCTGAAAGTTGAGGCTTTTTCTTCGTCAATATCACAACAGGCTGCAAGAATGGTATCTTTATGCAAGGCAGCGTACCTTTTATATGAAGGGCCGTGTCCCGATAAAGACATATTGCCACATCCAACGGTGCATATTTTAAAACTCATATATATCACTCCACATGATCCAGATAAACTATGAATTACAGGTTTGTGCTTTCTCTATCAGCTCCAGCAGCATTGCTCTCACACACTTATAATCCTCATAGTCCAGGCTGTACAGCTCCTCAGCCTTTTTGCCCCTGGATGGATGAAAGTCCGTTATATCTTTACTGTATAAAAGTCTGTCCCATATCTTCTCCAAACGCTTGCAGGAATCGGGGTACAACTTTTTCACCATGTTTATTAGCTCAAAATCTTCAATTCCCCTTTTAAAGTTCTTGTATCTCAAAGTCAGAAGCGGGCGGCCATCATTTCCGGGATAAACGAAGTTTGTGTCTCCCGCCTTCCAGTTGGGATAGCGGTATGATATTCTCTCCCTGGGGCGTTCCGGCCAAACCGTATAATTCCACCTTAAAAATCCGTCAAGATCCATATATGCGGTTAAAATACCTATCAAACGGCTTTCAAGGAGAGGTGAACTGATAAAAGTGTTGGGGATGGGAGGCCAGCAGCACACGTACCACATAAGCCTGCCCCGTATGCTGTCCTTTAACTGTTTCAGCAGCTCCCATTCATCGCATACACAGGGAAGTATAGGAACAAAATCATGTATCTCATCCTTAAATTCCGCAACAAACTCGGCATGATTAATAGCGGTTTTATACTTAAATGAAGGCGCAGTCTCTTTCAGTAAATTCAACCTTTCCCTGTACAGCTTTACATCCGATGGTTCATCGGCAACAATTCGCACCCTGTCTATCCATTTATTTTCAATAAAAAACTGTTCCAATGCTTTTATATAGCATTTTATCTCCTCTGCCGACTTCATATATTTATAACAGCCGTCAGTGGTATCAAAATAACGTATCCTTATAGCATCAGGATAATCATCGGCCACACTTCCGTACCCATCTTCCGGTGATGTCCATATGTTTACCAGCCCAAATACTTCTATTTCCTGATCAATTCCGTATTTGAAACACATCTCAATATACCGCTGCATTATTGAAAAATCATAGTTATACCGGCCTCCGGCTTCCCTCTGCACACGAACCATGCTGAATTCAAACAGATTCGACAGATAATTGGTCACTTTAAAACACTGCTGACCCGACCAGGGGATCTCGGAAGCTATAACGGTAACGGCTTTCTGCCCCAGTTCACTCAGACTCTTAATGTATTCTTCCAGCACCTTGAAATGCTCCTCGCTCCACAGATGTACCTCATGTTTCCGTGAAATGTTTGATGCATGCTGCCAGAGGTCCAGATGGAAACTGTATTCAGAAGGCAGAGGCATGACAACATCTTTTACATCCAGATCAAACTCCAGGCTTGCTGTGCAAACCTCATCTTCGAACATGGTATGCACAAATAAATCCACCCTTCCCCGAGAGATTCCGGGTTGTGCATCCTCGGGTATCCTGATCTCCACCCAGATGGGTTGGACCATTCCGGGTTCAACATGAACCGTCTCATCGTTGAGCAGGATATCAGCCTTCATAAGCCTGTCATCATCTTCAACGAAATCAATAATATGCATTTTAACAGGCCATTCAGGATACTGGCCAACGGCAGCCTTTAACCTGACATTGGGTAACTGTCCCCTGGGGGAAAACACCGGGGTATCTCCTACCGATACGGTAAACTCCCGGTTGCCTTTAAGAAGTACCTGGAAAGCAGCCCAGTCCCTTCTTGCTGCAACAAGTGAAATAGAATGACAGTGAAAAAAGTCCTCAGCATCCCTCCCCACATCGTCTATCCCGTAGCAGTACTTATAGCTCTCATCTGTAAGACCGTATTGTAAACAAAACATGCTTTTTACCCCCTATTGCCATTGACGGCATTTTTCCCATGGTCCGGCTGATTAATGTTCATGTGAAATACCAGACTTATGTGTTTAAAACAGGCAACTTACAATATCATGAAAATTATAAAAGGGTATATAAGGGATCTCCTGCTCATCGCAGTACTCCTTTAAAGAACCTTTTGCAAGCACAACATCTGCTTCACGAACCGCACAGCGGTCGGTTACTCCGTCACCAATAAATATTATATTCCGGTATTCCTTTCGTAAATCCCTTAACCGTTTTGTCTTGCAGTTTCCACAAGGTCCCAGCCCGGTTTCACATTCATCATCCTCATCGTAAAAAACAGCTTCTATGCGGGACCCTGCAAAATTCAAACGATTGGCATAGATCCTTATACCACTATCATCTATACCTTCCTCCTTAAAAAAGGCTTTAATGGTGTTTAAAAAACCGCCGCTTACCACTACAAGGGGGATGCCTCTCTCCTTAACAGCCGTACAAAAATCTTTAAATCCGCTATCGATACGGGCATTTTGAAATATGTAGCTTAGAAACTCTTCTTCAGTAAGCCGAATCCTCTGAAAGTGCCGTAATGCACCTTCCTTAATCCCCATCTTTCCTTGGGCAATCAGTTTCTCTATGTTCCGGCTTTCTTCACCACCAAAAGCAAAGTATACCAAATCATTAGTATCTACATCGGTAATAGTACCATCAAAATCCGACACTATTACTGTATTACATAGATCATCCAGCTTTTTAAAATCAAGCGTCATTCTTGTCCTCCATAATACTATAATGCTACTATATTTTTTGCCTTTAACAGGTATTACTTATAACTCAGCAATTCTTCCAGCTTTGGCTGTCCCTTGGTTCCTCCTGCCATCCGGGCATTCAAACTTCCGCATATACATCCGAATTGAGCGCATTCCTGAACAGACGCTCCCCCAAGATAGCCGTAAAGGAAACCGGCATCAAAGCTGTCTCCGGCCCCAACCGTATCTGCTACTTTCACCGGAAGAGCTTTTGCGTAGTACACCTTCCCATCGGTATGAACCTCTGCACCATCTTCGCCTTTCTTTATTGCAATAATGGGAACCATACCTTCAAGCTCAGCTACAGCTTTTTCCAGGCTATCCCTTCGTGTTATAGCTTTAATCTCGTTTTCATTCGGGAAAAATATATCTATATAGGGCAGTATATCCCACAGTCCATCATCCCACTTCTCAGCAGGATCCCAATTTGTATCCAGACTGATTGTTCCTCCGCATTTTTTTACTTTCTTTATGATCTCAGGGTAGAAAGGTTGAATTTTTTTTATAAGAAAATAACTGCCTATATGCAGATGCCGTACAGACTCCAATATCTCTTCAGGAACATCCGCTCTTCCGACAGCATCGATGGTACCGGTATAGGTCAGCATAGCCCTGTCCTTTCCGGTATTAAGTATCACGGTAACACCTGTCTTACTGGCAGGATCCCTTATAACATAGCGGGTATCTACGCCTGATGATTTCATAGTTTCATAAATTACCTCACCAAACGGATCACAGCCTATCTTTCCAATCATAACAGTCCTGAGCCCAAGTTTAGCAGCCTGGCAGGCAAATATACTGCAGGAACCTCCCATTTCTATGTCATAATCATCAATAAGCTTTTCCTTCTGACCAAACTCGGGTACCACACCATCACCGGACAATATGACATCGGCACAAAGATCTCCAATAGTAAGTATATCTATGCTCTTATCCATTTGCACATTCACTCCCCCAGCTTTTCCAAACTAAGTATTATCTTAACGCATCCCGACTAACTTACCGATATTGCTTTTACTACAGCTTAATCCAGGGGTCAAGCCCTTCCGGAAGATCGGGGTTAATCCCTTCAGATACGGCTTTGAAGTATGCTAAAGCCTGAGGCACGAATATAAAGGGAATCCCCATAACTCCATAGTTATCATAATCGGAAACCGTAATATGTACATCCGATCCCAGCTCAGCCGCATTCTGCTTACCAACCGTCACCACCTGAGCTCCTTTTTTCTTTATATCGGCAATCAATCCCTTTTGATATTCATATCCAAAAGGAGAGCAGGCCATTATCACCAAAGTTTTATCATCAATTAATACCATCGGCCCATGGCGTACATCCAACAGGTGGTAGCTGCTTGACGGGATACGGGCAATTTCTTTGAAAGCAAGAGCTCCCTCACTGGCAATCCCCTGAAGCTCCGAATCTGCAAGTACGACAACTTTTTCCCATTTATTATCCTGCCCTATTTCTCTGAGAGTTTCGGTATAATTGTTTATGTAATCTTCGCCGGCTTCTACACATTCCCTTATCTCGTCCAATAGTTTTGAATCCTTTGCAAAAATACCAATCAGAAGAAGATTTGCAGCATAAAAGTTGGTTACCGTTCTGGTCTGGCAGACACTCTCGTCAAACGCCCAGGGAATCTCAAGGTTTAAATCGGCCAAATGAGATATCTCGGAACCCTCTTTAGCACAAATAGAGATACATGATACACCATACTCATCTTTAGCCCTCTTTACTGCGTTAATGACTTCGCTGGTACTTCCCGATCGGGAGGGGGCAACAAGAAGCGTATCCCGGATTATTTTTTCGTAATGAGGAAAGTTTAGCATCAAATCTCCTGCCGGGATGGCATTGGCCGGTATTCCCAACCTCACCTTTGCAGATGTTTCACCTGAACGACAGACACAGTACCCGGAACCTGCCCCAATAAAAGTCATGCTGTTAAACTTATGGTTCCTGGCAAACTCCTCAATTTCGGGCATCTTTGACATAAAGTACTCATACGTACGCGTCAAAGCCTGATATTGACTCATTATTTCATGTTCTGTTTTATACACTGATATCCCTCCATTATTTATTATCAGGACCATGGTATGAATCATACTTGAGATGCATTAAGCTCACTACGTATTATAGCAAAGCAACCTCATGTTTAAAACCTGCAGTTTACTCTGGACATGCTAATACGTTTAATTCAGGAAACATCTTATAATTATTCGCTCTATAAAAAGTCATTGCTTTGATGCAATTAACATTATAACAGTATTATAAGTAGTAGTCCAAGAAAAAGCAAACCGCCATCAACCTTGTTGGGTGCATAATGCATCTTTGCACAATATATTTGAAGAATACTATGGAAGTCACCTTGCGGAAAGGCTTAGAACCTGTTAACGCAGCGGAGGATAAGGCCGAATCACTGTTTGAGCGAAGCGAGTTTGATGAAGGCCCCGGAGCAAGTTTTACAGGTTCTTAGCCTTGGAGCACCAGTGACTGGAATAGTATTCTTCAAATAATATACCCCCATCCAAAAGGTTGATGGGGGTATATATAACCGTTAGGCTTTGATGGCCTGTCGGCGGATCTCCTTGAGCCGTTTCATAACATCATTGCCGCCTCTGCCGAAATAGTCGTGCAAAATCTTGTATTCAGCGTAAAGTTTATCATACATCCGTACATTTTCGGGTACCGGCTTATATACTATATCTTTAACTCTGGCCATGGCCCTGGCGGCGTCTACAATGGAATCATATCCACCTCTTTCTTTGCCGGCAGCCACTGCACCGAACATGGCCGAACCGAGGGCAGGTGTCTGAGAGGATGCCGAAATCTTTATCTCCCGGTTGGTTACATCGGCATAGATCTGCATCATAAACGGATCCTTCTGTGCTATTCCTCCCGCAGCATAGAGTTCGTATATTGGTAATCCGGCCTTCTCAAAGGTTTCAATGATCATCCTTGTTCCGTATGCAGTAGCCTCCAGAAGTGCTCTGTAGATCTCCTCAGGTTTGGTAAGCAGGGTACAGCCAACAATAACGCCCGAGAGTTCTGCATCTACCAGTACCGAACGGTTTCCATTCCACCAATCAAGTGCAACCAAACCGCTCTCTCCCACTGCCAGCTTCTCAGCTTTTTCTGCCAGCAGCTTATAGAGGGTTATACCTTTATCCTTCGCCTCCTGCTCATATTCCGGAGGGACATAATTTTTTACAAACCATTCAAAATGATCGCCCGAACAGCATTGACCGGCTTCATAACCAAAATAACCGGGTATAATTCCGTCCTCAACAACACCGCATATGCCAGGCACCATCTTTTCTTCTTTTCCCAGCAGCATATGACAGGTAGAAGTACCGATAATCATAAGCATTTTGCCTTCGTCGGTTATCCCCACTGCCGGAACTGCAACGTGGGCATCCACATTTCCTACAGCAACAGCCGTACCCGGAATTAGCCCGGTTAACCGTGCAGCTTTATCGGTTATCTCGCCCGCTTTTGTCCCAATAGGATATATATCCCTGCTCAGTTTTTCGTCCACGACATTTTCAAGCCTGGGATCAAGAGATTTAAAAAACTCTCTGGAAGGATAGCCCTTACGCTTATGCCACATGGCTTTATAACCTGCTGTACAGCTGTTCCGCCTTTCCTGGCCGGTAAGCTGAAGCACAATCCAGTCAGCAGCCTCAATAAACTTAGCTGCCCGTTGGTAGATCTCCGGGGCTTCATTGAGTATCTGCCATATTTTTGGAAACAGCCATTCGGATGAGATCCTGCCGCCATATCGCCGGAGAAATTCTTCTCCTCTTTCGGCTGCAATCCGGTTCAATCTATTGGCTTCATCCTGGGCAGCATGGTGTTTCCAAAGCTTGACATAGGCATGGGGGTTGGCTTTGTACTGCTCATAAAAACAAAGCGGAATTCCGTCCTCGTCAATAGGAATCAAGGTACATGCCGTAAAATCTATACCAACCCCAATAACGTCATGGGCAGATACACCAGCATCCTTTAAAACTGCGGGTACGGTTTCAGCCAATACATCGAGATAGTCCCGGGGATGCTGTAAAGCCCAGTCGGGTTCCAGTTTCGTTTTCCCGTCAGGCAGATACTCATCCATAACACCATGGGGATACATCTTTACAGAAGCGGCAACTTCCCTGCCGGTATCAGCTTCGACCAGCACGGCTCGCCCGGACTGGGTCCCAAAATCTATACCGATTGTATATTTTTTACCCAATTATTAAACCTCCCAATGGCTTATATTTCTTAGCGCTGCCCCTGACGACCAGCTCCGGTTACATTTTATGCTCCAGGAGTTTCGCCGTCCTTCAATTAAATGTCTGCATAAGTTTTATCTTTAATTAAACGGATTCTCGTCTTTATACAGCATGTTGGCCGGCTGATTAAAAGTCACATCATCTATCCCTAACATTTTCATAGCTGCAAACAGTACCTTTCCAACATGCTTAAACGCAACAGCGGTGTGATGCGGATATCTCTTCCCAATCAAAACATGTCTGTAAAATCTGCCCATCTCTTTTATAGCAAATACACCAATACCGCCAAAGGACTTGGGATCAACATCAATTACCTGGCCCTGGGCTACATAGCTTCTTAACTTGCAATCAGCAGTTCCCTGCAGCCTGAAAATGGTAATATCCCCGGGTTTTATAGTGCCTTCAAGTGTTCCTCTGGTTATATCAGGCTCCTTGTCAGGCTCCAGCAATCTATGCATTATACGCTGATATTTCAACGTACCATCTTTCAGATAACAGTTGGGGGTGTTCCCACAGTGAAAGCCCATAAACAGATCAGTCAGCTTGTAGTCACCAAATTTATCACGATTATTCTCATACATGTCCTTTGGTACCGTATTGTTTATGTCGAGCAACGTAGCCGGCATACCGGTAGCGCATGTGATGATATATTCACTCAACGCTCCGTATATATCCACTTCACAGGATACCGGGATACCTCTGGAAGCCAGTCTGGAATTGACATAACACGGTACAAAACCAAACTGAGTCTGGAATGCAGGCCAGCACTTATTGGCAAATATTGCATATTCTGATGCTCCTATATGTTTTTCCATCCAGTCCAGTAAGGTAATCTCATACTGTGCCAGCTTGGGAAGAATACCGGGAAGCTTGTTTCCTTCACCCAATTCTTCCCCCATATCCTTTACTACATCCGGTATTCTGGGATCATTTGCATGCAGATTATAGGATTCAAAGAGGTCGAGCTCGGAATTCTCCATTATTTCAACTCCTAAATCAAATAACGGCTTTATAGGAGCATTACATGCCAGAAAGTCCTGAGGTCTGGGACCAAATCCGAAGATCTTGAGTTTTGACAGGCCAAGTATAACCCTTGCAATATCTTTAAAATCAGCGATCATGTCTGCTATTTCATCGGCAGTTCCAACGGGATATTCAGGAATATAAGGATTAAGCTTCCGAAGACCTATGCTGTATGATGCATTGAGCATTCCACAATATGCATCGCCGCGCCCATCAATCAGGCTGTTCTCGCTTTCCTCGGCTGCTGCAGCAAACATGGAAGGACCGCCAAACTTCTGAGCCAGCATGGTCTCAGGGCCTTCGGGACCAAAGTTGCCCAAGTACACCACTAAAGCATTTACCTCTGCAGTTTCCAGTTCCTTTAAAGCTTTCAACACATCTTTCTCATTTTCAACGGTGGTCTGTATTTCCACAATGTCGATATCCTTCTCACGGCAAGCTGCGACTACAGCTTTTCTCCTGGATTCGCTGAGCTGTATAGGAAAGCAATCTCTGCTCACCGCTACAATCCCCAATTTGACCTCCGGGATATTTTTCATACTGATTTACCCCCTTTATGTAATATCTATAATTTTTGTTTATATTATATCATGTATTACACAATTATGGAGACACTTGTACACACATTTTAAAAAACAGTATAACCGCAATATTGCAGTATAAAGAATATTATGGAGGCCGCCTTGGAGCACCAGCGGCCGGAATAATATTCTTCATGCTTAAATCGGAATAATGCTGAATAATATACCGGATGGTTCAAATAATTTACAGGCATGCTATAAAATAGAATAGGCAGAGCATTTGTTTGCTCTGCCTATATAATTGATAATATCCTGTCCTGTAAATATTCATTAATCCTTCATTATTTCGGTCTTTTTGGGGCTGCTCCGGCCTCCCAGCCTTGGAGGACGCCCTTCCAGTGCTGCCAGGGATATCTCTATATCTTCAGCAGCCTCTTCAGGTGTCAGGCAACCTACCGTCACCATGTCACAGGGTCGAATGGTATGCCATACGAAGGTTAATCCTACAAACGGACTCACCCGCCCAGCCGCCATGGGCTTTATTGTCATAACCGGCTTTTTGGCATCCCATATCACCTTGTGAATATATTCAACCTCAACTTGCATCAAGAAACTCATACAGTTATATATCTGAATGTATGTTTCTACATCGTATTCATTGAGATCGGAATATATAACAAGCTCCGGCATATGGCATGAAAGCCCCGGTATCATATCATGATCCCGAATCATTTTAAGATAGTCAGGCAGTCTATCGATAATTTTTTTATTTTTGTTTACCAGCTGTTCCACCGAAGCATGGTGGGGAAGACAAAAAGTTGCACCCGTCTTTTTGCTTCTTGCAATTATCCTCTCGGCTTCTTTACGCGCACTATCATTATCATCCACATTAATAATAGGCGTGTCAATCATAATCATCCCTTTTCCCGTCCGATCCTCAGCTATCTTTATCGCATCTACAAGATGAGCGTTGTCCCCCAAGGGCCCCATTATAGCATCCACACCGGAATTAAGGAAAACCTCTAGTATATCAGCAATAACTTGGGGTGCACTGTTTCTATTCCTGATCATTTTGTCTGCAGCAAGACTGGTATGGCTGTAACCTAGAATCCAGTTGGTACCGATTATCATTCTGGAAAGTGATACCCCGCCCACATCAGTACGCGGAAACAAGTTTCCCATAACTTATCCTCTCCCCATTTCGTTTTTTCTTTGATACCGCCAAATCATTGAACTGCATTTTATAAGCTCTGTTAAGTGCCTGATATTTTGGCATTATCAACTTGCCTTAATTATAATACATATCTACAATATAATGCAATAGATAAGCCCAAATTCGGTAGTTTAGCCAGCCTTTATTTACCGCATACCTGATGTTGTGTCATTTCCCGCATACCTGCTGTAAATATCCTTGAAAAACACCAGCAGCTTCTCCTTATTCTTGTAAGTAAACAGTATGGAGTTCTGCAGCCAAAGCACAACAAGAAATTGCGGAAATCTATAGGCAATGATGTAAAAACCCAGCATCCACATACCCAGTACTACCATAACCCCATCCGCTTCTGTAGTAGTTGATTCACCTTTAGTAATAAATTTTGCTATCAACAGAAGTACAGCCAATATAACTGCATATGCAAAAGAACACCTAAAGTTTGTAACAGCACTCCATACCCCGAATGATACAGCAACCGCCTTTCCCCCTTTAAATTTCATAAATGGAGAAAAAGCATGCCCCAGAATCGGTGCTATCCCAACGGCAGCAATGGACAACCCGCTTACATAATTTCCGTTTACTAACATTACAAGAGGAAAATACCCTTTCAGAAAATCCAGAAATACTCCGGCTATACCAACCTTATACCCGGCGGCTTTCCATAGATTGAAGGCACCCGGGTTGCCATCTCCCACTGTGGACAGATCCTTTTTACACGCAAGTCCTAACCAATATGAAAACATAAGGGAACCAAACAAAAACTCTATAATTATATACAGAATAATCATTGACTTTCCCTACCCCTTACTTTAATTTGTCTTCCTTTCCACGTAACACTTCCGCAGAATGAAACCTGATAAACTGAATAAGCCATGATCAATATAAAAAACAGAAATGATATGATGTGAAATAACGGTACAATTATGCCATATTTCCCGGTATATTTCAGAAAATATATAATTTGAACCGTATACATAATATAACCTAACAAAAACGGCAGCAGCAGTGGATGTCTGATAACCAACAGCAAAGGAGCCATAAATCCGGATGCCAGAAGCCCAATCGCCCAGAAGGCTATTAATAAAACTGTAGGCATGCTTAAATTTACCATTCCCAGAACTGCACCTTTGCTAAACCCTTGTATTTCGTTCTTAATTCCGTTGGGGTACATCCTGAACGATACAAGATCATATCCAATATAATTCTCAACGTTGATCCCTGCTTCTGAATACCTCTTGCCGAGAGTCATATCATCCATAACCTCACCGCTAACACTCTGATGTCCGTTAATCCTTTGATAATCTTCCCTTGTTGTGACAATACAGGAACCATACAAGCTTTTGCAGGTATTCTTCCGCTCAAAGGGCGAAGTAAATGAAAACACTCCCATAATGTATGGTACAAGAGACAATCGTTCGTAGAATTTCTCTGTATAGTGATAAGGAACAACGGATATCACTCCTCCACACTTTTCTCTGGATCCAAGAAGGAATTCCAGAGCTTGGGGAGCTAATCTGACATCCGCGTCAAGGAATACTATGATATCTCCCGTCGATTCTTTAAATCCGTTCCACACTGCCCAGTTTTTACCGGTCCAGCCATCAGGCAATTCGGTGTTTTGCACAAGCTTTACCCCATATTGCCTTGCTATTTCACCGGTTTTGTCCGTAGAAAAATCATCAACCACAATTATCTCATAAGGGGCTAAAGTCTGCTTTTTCAGTGAATCCAGTAAAAAAGGAAGATTAGCCTCTTCATTTCTGGCAGGAATAATAACAGATACTTTATGATTCCGCAGAAAAGATACACCATTTCTTTTAAGATGCACTCTTTTAAACAAGATAAATCCAGAAATACAGCCTATCATAAAAAACATTACAATACCCATTCAGACCACCTCTGCTATACCAATGTTATACTTATAGTGGCTTTACGTGTCAGGCAGCAAAGTATGATTCTTATTCAATTTTTGAACTGATGGATTTATTGCTTGATCTGTTATGTTAATCTGTAGGGATATACTTGCTAATGGCTTTATTATCTGTTTAAATAGAAAATGCTTGAATCCTGATATAAGGTAGTGATGTAGGAACGGCATAAATCAACTGTTGCTAAAATCTATCAAATCACTCACCTCCTTACTAAAAAAACCATATATTTTATACTAAATTTATTCTATATTTTGCAAACTTATCCTTCTTTTTTTATTTTTATTGGACAAACGACAGAGTTCAGGAGATTTACCGGATCTTTTTGCTTATGATCTATGAACCAAATCACAAAGAAAGCCCGGGAAATAAACCCGGGCTTTCACCAAACTGCCACTGGATAGCGGCCGGTAACATCTACTCAAGAATTATCTTAATGTCCTTCAATTCCTTATCAAGTAAATCTAGATATCTTCCGTAAAACATGTCGCTGTGCTGCTTCTCCCACTGGGCCAGATCCGAAAGCAGTTTCCTGACTTCTGCTTCTTCGACAGTCTTCATCGCTTTACTGTAAAAATAGGAGAAGTCAGTTTCTATAAGGTATGCCATACGCATTACCGAAATATCGGATATAATTGAATCTGAAGCGGGAAGTATGTCAGAACCATCTGCCAGTATATGTGGATCTCTGGCTTTGAAAGTCTCATCGACCACCCAGGAAATATCGATTGGCGCTTCAGTAAATCCTAATTTATCATATTGTTCTCTTAAAATTTCATAATGCTGTTTTTCAATTTCAGCCAGCTCCTCAAAGAGCTTTCTGACATCTTTGGAAACATCCTTGTCCGTATAAAACTCGTAAAAGTCCATTGAGTTTTTTTCCATCCTCATTGCAAATTCCAGTATCTTTTTTATTTTATCCATTACAAATCCTCCCCTTAACAATAATCGGTTATCATACTGCATTACCCATTGATATTTTGGGCAAGTAAAAATATCACAATTTCATATAATCTATATCTTTATTAAATAAAATCTTTCATATAGCCTTTAATCTTGTCCATATCAACCTGCATGTCAACCAGAGGCGGCCCTTCCTTTAAGAAGCCGATTTTATCACAGTAGGCTGGCTTTTCTTCCCTGTAAATTACACCAATAGGAATACGGTCACCCCATTCCATAGCCTTTTCCATGGCCTTTATTCTGTCAGTGGGATCGTAGCTGTCATCAAGTTTGTATACTCTGCTATTGTACCACTGAAAAGTATTAATCCTGTTAAAAGTAACACACGGCTGGAATATATCTACCAGTGCATACCCTTTATACTGAATAGCTTCAACCATAATTGAAGCCAGATGCTCTTTATCCCCACTGAAAGCCCTTGCAACAAACCCGGCACCCAAAGCTATCGCCAGAAGTACAGGATTCAAAGGTTCATTTATGGTACCGGCAGTTTGTACGCTGGTGACATGACCAACACCGGTGGTTGGGGAGGCCTGTCCTTTTGTCAATCCATATATCTGGTTGTCGTGGACAAAATGTGTTATGTCTACATTCCTTCGCACATTATGAATAAAATGATTTCCGCCTTCACCATATGAATCCCCATCGCCGGTATTAACAATTACGGTAAGATCCTTGTTAGCTATTTTTGCGGCAACTGCAGCAGGCAAAGCCCTGCCGTGAAGACCGCAGAATCCGTTTGCATTGATATACTGAGGAGTTTTGGCAGCCTGGCCTATACCACCGACAATAAGTACTTCATGAGGCTTTTTGTTAAGCCTTTCCAGGGCCATTCTTAAAGCTTCCAGGATATTGAAATTTCCGCACCCGGGACACCATGCCGTTTCTGAAGTAACAAATTTCATATCACACATATCCTATTTCATCCCCCTCACTTTTTCCGTAATATACCGGGGACTCATTGGTCTCCCGTCGTATTTCAAAACGCTGAAATCACATAATATACCTGTCGTTTCAGCAACAAGAGAGGCAAGCTGCCCCGTTGCATTCTGCTCCACATTGACTATACGTTTTGCCTTCTTACATTTATTCAAAAGCAGTCCGGTAGGTAACGGCCATACATCACCAAAAACAAGAGCCCCATATTTTTTATCCCCTTCGGTGTTCAGTATTGATACTGCTTCAGCAACGGGTCCCCAGGTAGAACCCCATGCCAGCATCAATACCTCACAATCCTCTTCGCCCACAAACCAGGGTTCCTGCAGCTCCTGCTTCAGCAGCTCAATCTTTCTCATTCTCTTGTCTACCATATTTGTTCTGACTTCAGCAGATTCGGTTATGTAACCATATTCATCATGTTCATCGCTGTCAACCATAACCGTTACTCCCGGGATTTTACCGGGAATAACCCGCGGCGATATGCCGCTAGGTGTAATCTTGTATCTTTTATATGGTCTTTCATCAACTTCCCGGGATATATACCTGTCATGACGGACCTCATCAAAATCAAAAGGTTTTACAGTCGTGACGGAATCGGCAAGGAACTGATCGCTTACAAGTATCACAGGAATTTGATATTTATCGGCAATATTGAATGCTCTTACTGTTTGGTAAAAAGCGTCTTCCGGAGTTCTCAAGGCAATTACCATACGGGGAAACTCACCCTGAGAAGCTGAGATTATAAATTTCAAATCACCTTGTTCAGTCCTGGTCGGGAAGCCGGTTACAGGACCCGGGCGCTGCACTTCAGCTATAACCAGAGGAACTTCAAGCATACCCGCCAACCCCAGGCCTTCAACCATAAGGGAGAATCCGCCTCCGGAAGTCCCCGTCATGGCTCTTACCCCTGCATACGAAGCACCTATTGCCATATTTATAGCTGCGATTTCATCTTCAGCCTGTTCAACCACAATCTCAGCATCATTCATTTTTGAAGCCAGGTAATCCATAATACTGGTAGACGGGGTCATTGGATACGCTGAATAAAATTTACACCCTGCGGCAAGAGCGCCCAGGGCAACTGCCTGATTGCCGTTTATCAATATATTCTCTTCTTCCTCCAGTGCATGGAGGTCATACCTGGTCTGAACAAACTTGCTGCCTTCTAAAACCGCCGTAGTATTTATGTCCGCTATATCCGGCCTAAAAAACTGATTATAGATTTCTCCGGCATCATCCAGACTTAAACCCAGCAACCCCATTACGGCGCCCAGGGCAACACTACCCGACACCCTGATATTCCCGATATTCCTGGCCGTATTCATTAATGGCAGCTTGATTATTCTGTCATCTTCATACCGGACTGACAGATCACAAACCAGGAAGCCATCCGGTTTAAGTCTGTCAATATGATAATCGATGGTCTCATTGTTTAAGGCTATTATTCCGTCCAGGTCCTCGGTATGGGAGCATAAATCCCGATCTGCAAAACGTATCTGAGCAAAGTTATGCCCTCCCCGTATTCTGGACATGTAGTCCCTGATGGAAAAAATCTTGTAACCGTTTCGCTTTAGCATCTTTTCAAAAACAGAAGAAAGGGTTTCTACTCCTTGACCTGCGGCTCCTCCAATGAGTATGTTGTAATCCATGTTTTCACCTCTTTAATTACTGTAATTATGCGCTTATTGAATACAAACAGCGCCCATTTCTTTGCTTTCTGTCCGTTCTTGCTGTTCTTCTCAAGCTTATCTGATACTTATGCTTTTGGTAATAATAATGGAAATGCATTATACCTCAAAAATGCTCATCACTATGGTGACATTATAAGTAAGAAAATTTACAGATATATTATTTATCAGTTTACTTAATTTTATTTATACCACATTGTATGTAATAAAAACAAGAAAAAGAAAAAGACCCGTCTCCGGGTCTTACTATTGATTTTTTCTTGATTCAATACTACAGATTCCCCTATCCATCAATCTTATGCCTATTATTTTTATTCGACTGAAGATCTGTTTTTACTATAATCAAATACCTATACCACTTTTGCGCCCAAAGTATTTTCAATTTCATTAAGAGCAAACTCGTGGGCTTCCGAACTAAACGATGCAACCCCGTTTCTTATCACCGTCACCTTGTAATTAAGCATCCTTGCATCGGCAGCAGTATACAGCACGCATATATTTGTACAGACACCAACAAGTATTAATTCTGATATGTTCATCTCTCTCAGTGTAGCATCAAGATCCGTTCCAAAGAAAGCACTGTATCTTCGTTTATAAATGATATAGTCCCCGGCCTGCGGCGCCAATGCATCTACAATCTGTCCGCCCCAGGTATCTTTTACACAGTGGGGTTGAAACATTGCAAATTCGGCATCATCAGCCCTGTGACTGTCGCAGATGTAGATAACAGGTGTCCCCTCGCGTCTTTCCTCCTCAAGTATCTTTTGAATTTGTCCGGTTACCTTCTGTGCTGATTCACCAATATACAGCGCTCCATCTGGCTGAATAAAATCGTTCAGCATATCAATAATCAGCAGAGCTTTTCTGTCCTTCATACTTCTTCCCCCTTTTCTGTTTTAACCGGGCCTATTGGAATTCTATTAATGTTTTATCATTCCTCTGTAATCCTCATTACCTTCTCAGCGTTTTTATAATAAACCTTTTCCAACACTTCGTCTTCCAAACCAATTCCGTAGATCTTCCATCGCCCCTGAGGAGGTATAGGCTCATCCGAATAATCAAAATATTCATCCCAGGTCTCCAAAAAACGATAGTAAATGGGATAGCAGGGGTTTAATGGACTAACATCCGTGGCAAACAGGATTCGATCCTGATACTTTATAAAAAACTTTCTTGCAGAATAAGGTTGTCTTCCCAGCTCAGCAATCCTGGCGCCAATATCTACATACATATTGGGGTATCTATCCAAAGACCGGGCAACATATCCCAAATTTTCAGGATAGGATCCGCAGTGTGCAATAATAAATGTAGTATCAGGATTGCTCTCCAGCAGGTTCTCCTGCATATCCAATAATTCCTCAAATGTATACATCCCCGGCTTATGATACGACCAGTTGGGATGAGCGCTGAGCTCTTCGTATCGCTCATTAAATCTGTCAACGGGTCTAAAAAATGCAACAGGATCTGCTATATGTATAAGAACAGGCAGACCAAGTTCAGCCGCAGTTGCCCATATAACCTGGAGACGGGGATCATCCACGGCAATATACTTACCACTTTTGTCCTTATGTACCAAACTAACATCTTTAAGGAACTTCAATCCACGAATACCGCGTTCTTTAGACTCATGAAGTGTCTTCCTTACATAGCTTTCAAAGTCACTGTCATCCAGTTTTGTTACATCAATGGAACCAAAGGTGATTATAAAGTCCTCATGGGGATGAATTTTATTCAACGAACGTATCAACTCATCTCCCCATTTTCCATCCAGATTAACGATGTTTTTAACTCCAAAAGACTTAAATTTTTTTACTACCTCTTCGGTATCAAAAAACTTTTCATAATCCGGACCTAACAGGACAGATCCAAAGTGGGTATGAACATCAATCACTGGAAATTTTGGAAGTAAAACCTCATGCTCTTCAACAACCAATTCACTTTTTGGCATGTACTCCGAAAGATAAAGCTCCTTGAATTCCGACATTTTCATCCCCCCATCATCCACATTTCCTATATTTATCTTATCATTTAATTCGTGGAAAGTCAGCTGCATTTTCGCATTTATTTCTCTTCCCTCTTATAAATTGGAAAATATTATTCCAGCCACTGGAGCCCAAGGCTAAGAACCTGTAAACTTGCTCCGGGGCCTTCATCAAACTCGCTTTCGCTCAAACAGTGATTCGGCCTATTCCTCAGCTTTGTTAACAGGTTCTAAGCCTTTTCGCAAGGTGATTTGCATAATATTCTCCAAATGTATATAATGCGCCCATCAATATGCAATGTTTATACATTTAAGGTGTATGTTGATCATTATAAAGGCTTTGTGGACGACAAAGGTGAAAGCTGACGGCATTAATACAATCACTGAGCTGATTTGTTAGTTAAAACCGGCAGTATCCCTATTCCTCCAACGCTGCTGACAGAACACTGCGGATTTTATCCTTTGTGGGTACCCCTTCATGGAGCTTTTCATCCCCGATCCACAAACACGGAACATAATAATAGTCATAGCTGTTAGCAAGCTCGGCATTTTCCCTCTCTTCGATTTTATTAATTTTAATTCGGGCAAACTCCGGATTTTCATTGATCAGCTCGGCTATCATTTCATCCGCCATTTTGCAGTAAGGACATCCATTTAAATAGAAATATGTTATCTCTTTCATTTTTCTCCCTCCATAATATTTATTAGTAATGTTAAATAGATTACACTTAATTGATTTTTTAAGTTAACAATATTTTAACTATCCATCATTACACATAAGTTGCAGGTTGTCTCCAGTCCAGCAAAACCTTCGTATAAGCTTTCTGTAGTATTTTCCAACCATCTTTTAAGCAGGGCTGCCAGTGACCTGCCAGAATAATATCCGGCTTTAATTTAGATATTTTTTTTATACTCTCGAAGTATCGATCTTTATCATAATCTACACCGCCCGACCAGCCGGTAAAAGCAGACTCACAATTTGTTCCTACCCTTATTGTATCCCCTGTAAAAAAGATAACTTTCCCTTCCAACTCCAGCTTATAAAAAACAGATCCAGGAGTATGACCGGGGACGTGTATAACTTCAAAAACCAAATCTGCAGCTTTGATAACATCTCCATCTTCTACCTTTATATCAACCTCACAGGGAATAAACTCTTTATGATAAGCATAACCAATCGTCCTCTCATCTCCTGTTTCTATTGCATCAGCATCTCCAAGTCCCGCTACAATTTTAGCACCATTCTTTTTAAAAATATGTGCATTCCCACAATGATCAAAATGCTCATGGGTAATGAGAACGTGAGATATAGGGTAATCTGATAACCCCCAGTATTCTATATTTTCATTAACAACTGCCAGTTCTGCTTCATCTAACCCGGTATCTATAAGTATTAACTCATCCTTGCCTTTTACTGCATACACATTAGGATGTTTGGCATAAGGAAAACCGCTTACTAAAAAAACATCTTTTATGATTTGCATTTTATCACCTCCCTAATATTTCTTTATTTTTCTCTTGTTTTCTCACTCATTCGTAGATTTTCACCTTTTTCAAAAAGAGCTAAATGGGCAGTATTTTCATTTGTGTATAATTATGGATAATTGAGTCAACACCATCTTCTTTCTAGCTTTTTTATTTTTTATTACGGCCTTTGGTATCCACATACTCTCAGGCAACAAACCTCCCATTTCTAACGGGGTCTTAGCCCTTAATTCCTTCGTCCTGTCTGCCCATGAAGTGGATGTCAGTCAAGCTCCTCACACGGGGTCTTAGCCCTTATGGATTAAATTCATCCTGACTATCCGGCTCTCCTTGCCAAGGTTCAAAATCTACAACAATGAATGAGAAAACAATTTGTTTACTTGTATTCATTGCACCGCTTAATTACCTCTTACATCGCTGGAGTAAGGCTGTCAAGGGTCGGCGCCAGCCGAACGAAGTCTTGCCCTTGACAGTCCTTACGGAAGCGATGTACACTCCTAAAAGCGGTGCTTTAAGCTGCCATCTTCTCTACAGGCCTCTTTATATCTCCAAGCATCTTTTGCGGGTCATATGCTACATCCTTCTTAAGCAATACATAGAAAATTCTTATCAACTTGTTACTCAATGCCACCAGCGATTGCATCTTCTTTAATGGCCTCTCCGCTCTGGTTGTATAATACTCATGTAAAAGCCTAAATTCTTCATTCTTTGATAGCAGAGGCATAATACCAAACGTCAAATAATACCGCAATCGCTTCCGCCCTCTCTTGCTTATCGTAGTCTTGCCCTTGTGTTTCCCAGAGCTGTTCTCCTTTAAACTTAGACCCGCTAACTTCTGGATTTGCTTTGGATGCGCAAACCTGGATATATCCCCAACCTCTGCTACAAATCCTGCTGCCGTTACAATACCTATACCCTTGATTTCAAGCAATCTGTCAAATCCCGGTATTTGTCTAGCCAATTCCTCTATTAACATCATTACTCTCTCATATTGCTCCCTCTTTCTCTCATAATCCTCGAGCAATATCTTTAATTCACTCTCTGCTGCTACAAGCCCTTCCTTACTCCCAATTGATACCTTTGCTGCTTCTACTAGCCTTATTGCGCGCTTCTTCCCTACTGTACGTATTCCCTTACCCTTCCAGATAGCAATAATGCCATCAATACCCTTCTCCATTACCTTCACAGGAGTGGGGCATTCATGCAGTATCTGCAACGATGCCTTCCCCTCCCAATCCACAAACACCTCTTTGTACTCCGGAAAATATATGTTTATCCACCTGTTAATACGGTTCCTTATCGCTGTCAGGTCTTCCATAAGTCGCCAACGGATGTCCATGGCCGTCCGCAGCTCCTTATAGATACCTTCTGGTATATATGGCTCTATATACCTGCCATCTTTAACTAACATTGCTATAGTCTTCGGATCCTTTCTATCCGTCTTGCTGGGGTTATTGTCATCCAATTCCTTACTCTTCTTTACATGATGCGGGTTTACCAAAACAACTCGCATACCATGTCTCTTCATATTCTCTGCAAGGTTAAACCAGTAATGACCTGTCGGTTCCATTCCTAACATAACATCCGAAAATCCATTTTCATTAGTCAGTTTCTGGACCCACCCTACTAGCTTTGTAAAGCCTTCTGCACTATTATCAAAAATTAATAACTTACCATACTCTACGCCTCTAAAATTAAAAGCTCTGGCATAATGTTTCTCACTTCCTACGTCAATTCCAACTATTAAAGTCTTTTCTGTAATTTGCAAAATTTTTTCATTTTGTGTATACTTCATATTAGGTACCTCCTTTTTGTTGTTTTTATTAGGGGTAAGTCTCATGAAACTTACACCCCTATTTTAACAGGAGGTACCTCTTTTTTCAAAGTTCATTTTAATTCATTACAGGAATGCTCCTTATATATAATTATGTCGTAGACTTTTGTAAAACCCTAAATGATCTGTTTCAGGGTTT
>LFSE01000068.1 GCA_001513075.1 Clostridiales bacterium DTU074
ACGGGGGGTTGGAAGCATCATCAACACCAACAGCTGTTTTGTCTTTTGTACAGGACAAATCAGTAGTCATACTGATATGGTTAACGGTTGGGATTATGATTGCAATCTTTTTCCTGGTAACCCATCTGCGATGCCTGAGGGAATATAAAACAGCACTTCCGGTAACTGATTGTTTTCCAGTTCAGAGCTGTATGATGTATCCGATAAAAAGAGGTGTTCAGATAAAGCAGCTGGACACAATCGCTGTTCCACTGACTTACGGTATATGGAAACCGGTGATACTTCTTCCAAAGATGATAGGGCGCGCTGAAGGGTGGCGCCTAAAATATGTTATTGTCCATGAGCTCACACATATAAAGCATTTTGATGTTTTGAAAAAATGGCTGCTTGCAGCAGCATTGTGTATTCACTGGTTCAATCCTCTGGTATGGCTGATGTATATACTTGCCAATCGTGATATCGAACTGGCCTGCGATGAAGCAGTCGTGCGAGCGTTTGGTCAGACATCGAGGTCATCCTATGCTTTGGCCCTGATTGATATGGAGGGGGCCAAAGCCGGACTTTTACCACTGTGCAGCGGATTCAACAAAAGAGCAATAGAAGAGCGTGTAATATCAATTATGAGGACAAAGGAAGCCACCACTTTCACCCGCTTATTGGCATTTGTGCTTGTACTTGCAGTGATGTTTACCTTCGCTGTTTCCCTGGTGGAAGCAAAAATGGAGTCAAAAGCAATGGGACTTTTTAGGATGGCGCTGGGTGATTGTGTATACGAGTATGCCGACTACATTAACCAGGTTGTGGAAGAGAGTGCCAAAGTGGTAACCCGGGATTTTTCGATTCGAATCGAGAATACTATTTTTACCGATCACAATGTGTATGCAATCATGGCTGTGGAAGGGGAGCTGCCTGAAGATTTTGGTATAAGTGGACGTATTGTCGATCCGAAGGATACGCCTGAAATTCCCAGGTGGGAATATATGCTGTTTGGTACCATGGAGGAGATAGGCTGCCAGGATGAAGTACGGTATTTTTTCTGTCACGCCTCCATCACCCATGTGACTGCTAAGCCGGAGGATATAGATGAGGAATTCATCAAAGCTCATACCAGTCCTGACAGTGACTGGTTGAAGTACGACAGTCTCAAGGACTGTGAAGGCAAGGTCCTTGAGTTTACCTTGGATATCTGCGGCAATAAACATATTCTTTCTACCGCTGTAGACCGGGTTCTCACAAGAAACATTGTTTTTAACCCCGATACCGCTTTGTATGACGGTTACAATCTTGATGAAATTATACTTACACCATTTGAGTTAAAGATTAAGGGGAGCATCTGTAACACCGGCGAGAATACCAAGAATGTGGATCCTGGCTATACAAATGACTTTGACAATGAACCAACTGAACCCCCCATCTCTGTACTGATTGTTTTACTGGACGGTCAGGAGATCTGTCTGGATTACAACGGCGGGGAACGATTGATGTACCAGGACAATACCATCGGTGCAGGACATAAGCATTGTGATTATAACAGCGGCAAATTTTACATATGCTGGAGATTTGAACGGCATGAGATAAACTTGAGCCGGGTAGCCGCCGTTATTGTTAACGGTATAACTTATCGTGTTGTAGCGCAGTGAGCTCATTATGGACATCGATGTTATTGTAGAAGTTCGATGGCATTCAGTTTTGACAAAAGGTTCAATTCCATAAGCCAAGCAGTATAAAAGATCTCATCCATTTTATGCCTCCTGAACAATAAAATCATATAATTCGAATAAATGATACCATTTTTACAGCCACCTGTTGACAATTTCGTTCTATTATGATAGAATGAAGCCACAGCTATTCTATTAGAGTAGAATAACTGTGGCGATTTTTTATAATACCTTGAAAATAACCATAAATACACAAGTCTTGCCAATCATTATGAAAACAGGATATTTATCGTACCCCCTTCGCTCCAGTTTATAATTGTTAGAACACAGAACATCTGCAAAAAAGAAAGGAAGATGAAAATGGGTAAGATTATGCTTAGGAAATCTCTTGTAATATTTTTTTGTTTCATGCTGTTGATATTGACTTCAGCCTGCGGAAAAGACCGGGCAAATCAAAGGACCTTTGAAGAACCTGAGGAAGACGTGGATATAGATACCTTTCTGCAGACAGTGGATTTGCCGGAGAATTTTTCCGTTGGTTTTGACACATCGAAGGTGAGGGCCGCAGGTTCCGCAAAAATATATAAAGCGGTGCCCCTGGAGTTTGATGCTGACAAAATAGCTGAAAAGCTGCTGAGGGGAAAAATCATATCCACCGAGATATATGCACAGGGACCATGGTTTGAAACCGAGGACAAAGCATTCAAGGAATACCTTACTGTATTTGATGGGGGCAAAAGTCTGGGGGTTGAATCCGGGGTTGCAGGTGGCCTTAGCTATTCAGTGTATTTGAATGAGGAATCGTTCAACTCCATAAGGTCAGAGCTGTTCGCCAATCAACCGGGACCACCTGACAGCATTGCACAGAAATGGGGTTACAACTTGAAAAGTGATTATGCATCTTTTGCAGATCTTTCTTTTATGAGCTATAAAGATGTTCTTGAGGCGGTAGAGAAGCTTTTGTCCGATACACTGGGATTCCCAGAGCTTGAGGTTGCAGAAACCTATTCTTTGGATTTGGAAACCATGCTGAAGCATTATGAACTCTATCTAAAATCACGGGAACACTTTGGCGGTGAGGAAGAGGAAGAAATACTTCTGACAAAGGATGATGAATGCTATGTATTCTTCTTCCGGCAGATGATAGATGATATTCCGGTGATAAATGTCATATGGCAAGGTGGAAATTTAACCGATTCAGCTGCAGATATATCCAAACCATCAATTCAAATCGCCGCCGGGAATGTTATGCCCGGCACAAGTGTAAACGTGCGTTATGACAGGAATGGTGTGAGAAATATTGATGCCCATAATCTCTATGAGACTGTTGAAAGTGTGGAGGAAAAGCCGCTCATCAGTGCTGCAAAGGCTTTGCAGGTGGTGATAGACGATTACTCTGAGATCTTGCTGGCAAGCGAAACAATTGTGGAGTCCATGGAGCTGTGTTATGTGGCAATTTCTTCGGGGGATAGCTATCAGCTCATCCCTGCATGGGTCTTTTGCATAGCACAGGATAAGAGTAGGAAAGATTTAACTGACAGCGCAGCAAAACCTGTATTTTCCTATGAATTTTATGTAATAGATGCCATGACCGGCAAAAAGATCAGCTCCTAAAATGCAGGGCTATTTTCATTTCTGATCGATTAAATCATGAGACATCAGCTATATAATGCACTTAACGAGGTGATATGCTGTGAGACTGTTTTTCTCCATATTGGTTACCGATACACGTCGGGCGCTGTGTTCCCTGCGTTTTATTCTTAGTGCCTGCGGCGTTGCACTGGTTATATTTCTGACGGGTTTGGGGCTTATAAACAATGCCAATGATGTGATATATCTCCTAGGACTGAGCAGCGGAAGCGAAAATCTTATGCTGATTGTTGGAATTTTGCCCATATTGCCCTTTGCTACAACCTTTGCCACCGAATGGGAAGAACACGCCATCGGATTTTGGATAATACGTACTGGTATAAGGAACTATGCGGTGTCCAAGGTGCTGGTGAGTGCATTGTCCGGCTTTTTGACCACGGCTGCAGGCATTATTCTTTTTGTATTGCTCGCATTAACCAGATTGCCGTTATTCACTGACTCTACCGTTGGCAATGCCTATTCGCTTCTGTTGGACGCAGGGAAGCCGGTGCAATACCTGTGCTGCCGCATTGCTGATATCTCCCTTTCATCAATGCTGTTTGCCGTTGCAGCTGTGTGGATTTCTGCATATATAACAAATAAATTTACGGCAGTGGCCGGCCCCCTGGTGCTATATTTCCTGGCCCTTCGCATAACTGCCACACTTAATATACCATGGTATCTGAAAATTTCAGCAATAGTCCATGGGGGATATGGTATGGGTACTCCCGTGCAAACCCTGCTGTTTAAATTGGGTATTGTGGTTGCTTTATGCTTTCCTATGGGGTACGGTGCCGTAAGGCAGATAAGGAGGACGCTGTTTTACAACTGATTACATGTGGATATTCGTTTGTGCTCATCCATTTATATAAGAAGGAGGATGTTCTGTGAATGACCTGAAAACAATACTGCTGTGTGCGCTGGTGAATTTCCGGAAATGGATGGTAAATCCCCGCATCTATACCCTTGCAGCTGTAACAGTCGGGTTTCTTTCATGGCACTCGGCAGGGCTTTCACAGCTTTCAGCTGCTGTGGGTATTGACGTTACACCCTGGGTTTTTCCGAATCTGCTCACAACTTCCGTCATGATAGCGGTTTTCGCCTGCTTTATAATGCTGCTTTTTTGCGATGCTCCTTTTGCCGACAGCCATACACCATTTCTCATTATCCGTACCGGGCGGCGCAACTGGGTGATAGGCCAGCTTTTGTATATCATCCTGGCAGCATTTATATATACGGTTTTCTTTTTAATCATGTCGGTTGTGGTACTGCTACCCAACGTGCAGTGGGATACCGGCTGGGGAAAGATTTTGAAGACAATTGCTGCAAACCCGAGTATTGGTGACAACTATGGAATAAAACTGACAGTCTTTGTACATCCATTGATAGTTGACATATTTTCGCCGATTGAAGCGACAATCATCAGTTTCGGACTTTTCTGGCTGACATCGGTGTTTATCGGCGTATTGATATTGTGTGGCAATGTCATAACGGGGAAAGCTGGTGGTCTGGTGATGGCCGGTGTGTTTCTGTGTATCTCATTTTTTACCGAGTACCTGGGACCGCTTACATTCGGTGGGTACTGGATTCGCTACCTGTCGCCCATTAACTGGAGTAGCATGTGCTGCTTAGACTGGACCGGAATGGGCGAGTGGGTGCCGACCTCCCATGCGGTGATCTCTTTGCTGCTTGCCATTGTTTTTATGAGTATAGTCTCAACTTTGGTGTTCTGCAAAAAAGATATGGACATACAGAAACGGGGGTAATACTATGGCGGAGTATATGGTGGAGGTTTTTGATGCTGTTAAAAAATTTAAGGAAACGGTGGCGCTGAATCATGTGACGGTCAGGTTTGAGACCGGCAGAATCCACGGGATAGTTGGGCGCAACGGTTCGGGTAAAACCGTTCTTTTCAAATGCATCTGCGGATTTATGCAACTGACTTCCGGCAGCATATTGGTAGACGGCCGGCCGGTGAAACCAGGCACAGCCCAAGAAATCGGGGTTATTGTTGAGGAACCGGGCTTTATCGGTTCATTAAGCGGATACAAAAACCTTAAGCTGCTGGCATCCATACAGAGGAAGATATCGGATGCAGATGTTCGTGAAGCTCTTGAGCGTGTCGGGCTTGATCCCAGCTTAAAAAAACATGTCAGCAAGTATTCGATGGGAATGAGACACCGGCTGGGAATTGCCCAGGCAATAATGGAGAAACCAAAACTGCTTATACTTGACGAGCCGATGAATGGCCTTGATAAGCAGGGGGTTATGGAAATTCGCCGGGTACTTAAGCAGTTGAACAGGGAAGGGGCTACAATAATATTGTCATCCCATTATGCTGAAGATATTGAGGTGCTGTGTGATACCGTTTATGAGATGGATGCCGGTGTTTTGACGCGCATCAATAAGATAACATGATTAATACAGTCGCTCAAAAATATAGGATAGCGGGAAGCAAGTCAAATCAATCTCTGTTCCTGTATCCCAGCTATCAGAATTTTTGTGGTATCGAAGTTTGCATAATAAACAAATATGGAATAAAATTATATAGAATTTATATGCTAAATGGAAAGGAGTACTTACTTGTGGAACAAGATTTGATCAGAATTTGTCCGAAGCCCAGATTCTCTCTGTCGCCGTTTTTATACATGCAATTTATGGAACCACTGAGCAATACCGATTCGTCGGTTGATGCGGCATGGGATTACGTCAATGAATGCTGGCACCCCAGGGTAATGGATACAGTTAAATATTTGGCCCCTACCATGGTGCGGTGGGGAGGATGCTTCGCTTCGTATTACAGGTGGAAGGAAGCCGTGGGTCCCAGGGAACAGAGGATTCCCATGCTGAACCTGTGCTGGGACGGCTTGTTTTCAAATCAGGTGGGGACAAAGGAATTTGTGGATTTCTGCCGACAAATTGAAGCTGAACCTCTCATTGTGGTCAATATGGAGTCCGATGGGAGAAAGCATTGGGCATATCTGAAACCGGGAATGTGCAGATCTGCAGGTCCGGCTGAAGCGGCTGAATGGGTTGATTACTGCAACAACCCTGACAATGTTATGCGAAGGACCCATGGAGATGACGAACCTTATAATGTTAGATACTGGCAGATTGGCAATGAAACATCTTATGATCCAAGAGGTTTTGATTGTGAGACGGCTGCCGGACGGACTCTAGCTTTTGCCAGGGAGATGAGAAAGGTGGATCCGTCCATTAAACTGATTGCTTGGGGAGACAGCGGTTGGGCTGAAAGAATGTGCGAGATAGCAGGGGAAGAGATAGACATGATCGCATTCCATCACCATTTTGGTTCAGGGTTGGAGGATTCCCCCTTGTACGGGACTGAATACCGAAAGGATTTTTCCCGGACATGGGAACATTTGATGAATGCCTACCGTTCCATGGAGGAACGGATACGGGAAATGCGGGAGCAGGTGGCCCCATATGGAAAGAAGTTGGCCATGACGGAAGGGCATTTTGCGCTTCCGGGGCGAAACCGGTGTGAGGTGCTATCTACCTGGGCTGCCGGAGTGGCATATGCCCGTATAATGCATGTCCACCAACGAAACGGTGATATTTTGGATATCGCAACTTTAGCGGACTTTTTCGGCAATCGCTGGCAGGTAAATGCTATTATCATTCCAACTCCGGTACGCCAGGGTATCCCTTATCTTCAGCCGGTAGGCTGGGTTATGATGCTATACCGTCATCATGTAGGAAAGGAGGCTATATCGGCAACCAATCCTCCTGAATTGGATGTTGTGGCCAGCCGGACCGGGAACCGTATTTACCTTCATGTGGTTAACACGCTTATGCATCGAGGAGTGAGAGTCAGGCTGGAAGTAGAAGGAATGAAAATTAAAGGTGGAACGGCCTATGAGATCGCTGCGGAGCCGGAATTTGAAATCACCGAGCTGACGCCCGACGCTTTTAAACCACGGAAGAAGGATTTCGAAGGCGATGAATGGACCTTTCCCAGGGCTTCAGTAACTGCCATGGAGCTGGAATGCGTGCAGGCATAGCATTAATATGTATTATGAGACAGAGTGGCCATCTTGTTCGGACAAAAATATAACCCCAAAACGGGTACTTGACAAAAGTGGAGTAGTATCTATATAATAAGTTCGATTGTTAATGGGGTGATAAAAATGATCATCGATGTGTCGGATATTCTTAAAGAGATAGGCGCGTCAAAGGACTTTGAGGGTACCATGGATTTGAAGGACATGGTTTATCAAGGTGAAAGAATTGGCTTTTTGACACCCGTTTCGGTATCTGGCAATATTACCAATATCGGCAAACTTCTGATGCTAAACGGGAGGGCCACTGTAAAGCTGCAGCTTCAGTGCGGTTCATGTGTCCAATTCTTTGACAGGGATTTGGAATTTGGCCTGGACGCAAAATTGAGTAAGGAAAATGACCCCGACGATCCGGATATCTTTGTTTATAATGGAGATGTGGTGGATCTCAGCGATATTGTTCTCGAGTTTTTGCTGCTGGAATTGCCTATCCGAAAACAGTGCCGGCCGGACTGTAAGGGTTTATGTCCATACTGCGGCTGCAACCTAAACTTTGAACGGTGCGAATGTGAAAAGAGTTTAGCTAATGAGGAAGAGGACGATGTGGATTCTCGCCTTGAAGCTCTGAAAAGCGTACTATCTGCTAATGGTGAGGAGGTGTAATCATGGCTGTACCCAAGAGAAAAACTTCAAAGGCAAGAAGGGATAAAAGAAGAGCCAACTGGAAGCTCACCGTGCCCGGAATCGTTACATGTCCCCAATGCGGAGCAACCAGGCTCTCTCACAGGGCTTGCAGAAACTGCGGTTACTACAAGCGGAGACAGGTTATCGACGTTGAGAAAGAGAAAAGATCTGCCCAGCAATAAAGGGCAGTTCTTTCTAAATTGCAATAATAAATGCAACACTTTTTTGACAGGAAAGTATGATATAGATATCCAAATTTTTACTTTTGAAAATTGCAGAACCTCACGTTGTCAAGGGAAGGGTGGAGATTTTCGAGCGTTAGCGAGAAAATACTACCCGACCTTGACAACGTACATAAAATGATATAATTGTTCCTGGGCCTTTTGGCATGCCTGGCCAAAAGGCCTTAACTATATACATCATTACATTTGCGTCTTCAAATATCCGTTGTATCATTAACCTGCCTGGACATGCCGTTCTCCTGACTCTTTGCCTTTTTCTTTGTATATCTTCAATAACTCCTCGTAAAAATATTCTTCTGCTGTCCTATAACTCAGTATTTTCCTCGGGTATTGATTTATCCACCTCTCTATATCCTTGACCTCTGAT
>LFSE01000103.1 GCA_001513075.1 Clostridiales bacterium DTU074
GCGCAAGCAGCATCCAAACAAAAAATATAAGAGTAACTCTAGCATACGTGTTATACAATCTTATGCAATCTTATATCATCGTTTTTGTCTATATAATTATTCCCATAAATTACATCACTTATAACTTCTACATATATTAAGAAATTCCTTCATGCCAATAATTTCTATTATAAACTATATAAGCTTTATAAAATACTATGCTTTTGTTAATATGAATATACCAACTACCATCTTATTATAGTGCGGAACAAAACCAGCACAGCCAAACTTTCTGTTTAGTTTGACATGGAATACGTTTAACTTTATAATTAAAAGACCATATTTCTGACAAAGGAGTAAATGAATATGGCCAATCGTATGGGTACCGATTTGACGGAAGGAAGTATAGTAAAACACTTGATAACTTTTTCCGTTCCCTTGTTATTAGGGAACGTCTTCCAGGCATTATACAACACAGTAGACAGCATTTGGGTAGGGCAATTTCTCGGGCCGGAAGCCCTGGGAGCGGTATCGGTGAGCTTTCCCATTACATTTATTCTCATTTCTCTTGTTACAGGGATAACCATGGCAACTTCTGTGCTGGTGGCACAGTATGCCGGCGCAAAAGATCCAGAAATGATAACAAAAACAATGAACAATTCCCTATTATTGCTGGGAACGGTGGCCGTTATCGTCACATCGCTGGGTATAGCTTTCAGCAAACAGATACTGATTTTATTGAACACCCCTCAGGATGTTCTTTCCTTCGCCGTCGAATACTTGAACATATACCTGTTGGGACTTGTCTTTGTGTTCGGCTTTAATGTAATGAGCGCCGTTCTAAACGGTCTGGGAGATCCCCGGACTCCCGTGAAATTTCTTATCATAGCCACCATCACCAATATCATACTGGATCCGTTTTTCATATTTGGAATAGGTTTTTTCCCCAAGATGGGCATCGCAGGTGCAGCGCTGGCCACCATAATATCACAGGCGCTGGCTTTAACTCTGATAATGCGCCATCTATATAAAATAAACCATATTATCAGCCCCAGGATAAGAGATTTCAAATTTGTGGGAGAGCTTATATGGAAATTGATCAAAATAGGCCTGCCCGCAGGTATACAGCAGATTGTGGTATCCATGGGCTTGACCATCATGGTGGGTATAATAAACTCATTTGGTTCCAGCGCTGTAGCAGCTTTCGGCGCCGCATCCAGGCTTGATCAGTTTGCCCACATGCCTGCCATGTCATTCGGACTGGCGGTATCGGCCATTACGGGCCAAAGCCTGGGTGCAAAGAAACCCGAAAGGGTCAAGGATGTGTTTAAATGGGGAAGCATTCTGGTAAGCGGCATCACCTTTATAATGGTTATTCTGGCTTTGACAGTACCAAAGGCATTTCTGAAGATTTTCACAAGCGACGCCGATGTACTTAGCATCGGCAGCGGTTATCTGAGAATTGTGGGCCTTTCCTACATCCCCTTTTCTCTGATGTTTGTTTCCAATGGCATATTAAGGGGAGCAGGGGACACCTTTCCTACGATGGTTTTTTCCTTTGTATCCCTCTGGCTAATACGAATTCCCCTTGCCAGGTATCTGTCCTCAATTGAAAGCTTAGGAGTAAATGGCATTTGGATCGCTATATCAAGCAGCTCGATTATATCAATGGCACTTAGCCAAACATATTATAAGATAGGCTGGTGGAAAAACAAGAAGCTGGTTGTGAGGAAAGCCCAAAGCGCTGAACCCAGGCCGGATGACTCGGTGGAAGTCATCGATAAACGGCATCCTTCATGATAAGGGCAAACTTTAAATGCATTTACGCCGATAAAGGCTATTAAATACTAATTTATGTGGTATAATATAATCGGAGTAATATATAATTAATAAAAGGAAGCGGGAGGTGGATACATGAACTACATTGAAAAGCAGGTATACTTAGAAAAACTTACGGAGGTGTGCGACTTTGTTAACCTGGCATCGCGATACAGCTGTGATGTTAAGGTAAAGAGCAACAGCCATGTGGTGGACGGAAAAAGCATACTGGGCATTCTAACCCTGGCCTTGTGGGAACCGGTGACCGTATCGGCCTGCGGAACCGATGCCCATGACTTTGCAGCAAAGCTGGCCTCCTTTAAACCCCAATAAAAAAGGTATCCCTAAGCAAGTAACTCAGACGGGATACCTTTTTTTTGGTTAGGCTTCCATCAGGAAAGCGTAGTAACCCCGCATGGCTTCATAAACATCTGCCTTGCTGGCTATCTCCCAAGGGGCATGCATATTGTGCAGGGGGACTCCGCAGTCAATAACCTCCATGCCATACTCAGCCAATATATAGGCAATGGTACCCCCACCACCCTGATCTACCTTGCCCAACTCGGCAGTCTGCCATGTAACACCATGCTTATCCATTATTGCCCTTAATCTTGCCATATATTCTGCATTAGCGTCGTTGCTGCCCGATTTACCGCGGGAACCGGTATACTTATTAAAGGTCAGACCTTTACCCAGGTAAGCGGAATTTCGTTTCTCCATAACCGAAGGATAATTAGGATCAAAGCCGGCACTGACATCGCAGGACAGCATCCTTGAATTAGCCAATGCACGCCTCAGCTTAAGTTCGCTGTAGTCACCCATAAGGTTCATAATTTCAGCCAGAGAATTCTCGAAAAACTTTGAAGTCATTCCCGTTGCCCCAACGCTGCCTATCTCTTCCTTATCCACCATCAATGCCACGCAGGTCTTATCAGGATCTTTTATTCTCATCAGGGCCTCAAAGGATGTATATGCACAAACCCTGTCATCCTGTCCGTAAGCCATGACCATGCTCCGATCAAGGCCGTAATCCCTGGCTCTACCGGCAGGTACCACTTCCAATTCAGCCGATACAAAATCCTCCTCAGTAATTCCATACCTCTGATTTAAAATACCAAGTATGTTTTTCTTAACCCGTTCCTTCTCGTCGCTGTTATCTGTCCTTACGGGTATGCTGCCGATACATATATTCAAATCCTCTCCCTCAATACCCTTGGAAAGCTTTTTTTCCATCTGATCGGCAGCCAAGTGTATAAGAAGATCCGAGACCCCCACCACCGGCTCATCGTCCTCTTCTCCTATTACCACCTCAATCGAACTGCCATCCTTCTTCATCACCACTCCGTGTATAGCCAAAGGCAGTGCTACCCATTGATACTTCTTAACTCCTCCGTAGTAGTGGGTTTCCAACATGGCTAAATCTGTATCCTCATACAAGGGATTTTGTTTCAAATCCAGCCTTGGTGAATCTATATGGGCTCCCAGAATCCTCATACCCTTTTCCAAGGGTTGAGTGCCTATCACAAACAGCGCCAGGGTCTTCCCCATGTTATTAGCGAACAGCTTGTCGCCCGGCTTTATACTGCCCCCCTCAGCAATTACGCTTTCAAGATCTCTAAAGCCGTTCCTTTTTGCAATTGCCATAAACTCCTTTACACATTCCCTCTCGGTCTTACACCTTGATATAAAATCCTTGTAGCTTTCCGAAAATGAAAATACCCTGTCCATGTCCTCCCGGGTGTATTTGTCCCAGGCACACCGATAGTTTTTTACCAGGTCGGCGCCTTGCTTCCAATCCGCTATCATATACGTTTCATCCCTTTCATCCCATTCTGTTGTAGCATATATATTCATCATTGTATGTCAGGAACATAGATCTTAATAAATTTTATCACTTATTCCTGTAATTGTAAACAGCCGTAATTGCCGTGTTTTCATTACATCCCTGACGTATCCACTGCATGCCTGTTTATACCAACCTCAGAAGACGGGCTGCCTGCACCACAACAGAACAGACGACAATCCCGGTTATGGTTGGAACGATAAATGATATCAGCGTCCACTTCCAGCTTCCCGTTTCCTTATGAATGGTCAAAAGAGTGGTACCGCAGGGAAAATGATTGAGTGAAAACAGCATGGTACACAGAGCCGTCACCCATGTCCATCCGTGTCCCTCCAGCAGCCAGCGCAGTGCCTGCAGGCTATCCAGCTCAATTATAGCACCTCCGGACATATAGCTCATAATCACCACCGGAATGACTATCTCGTTGGCAGGAAAGCCCAGCAAAAAAGCCAGTAATATGTACCCATCCAGCCCCATCAGCCGGGCAAAGGGATCAAGAAAGCCGGCACAGTGGTTCAACAGGGTGGTATGGAATATGCTTACATTTGCCATAAACCATATGATCAAGCCTGCCGGAGCAGCTACCGTTACTGCCCGAAGCAAAACGAACAAAGAACGATCCAGTAATGAGCGAATGAGAATTCTGCCTATCTGTGGTTTTCTGTACGGAGGAAGCTCCAGAGCAAAAGATGAAGGCAATCCCTTGAGAATTGTACATGACAGTATTTTGGAGGCCACGAGGGTTACAACAATCGAAAACACAATAAGTCCCAGTACCGTAACAGCAGCCAGTATTGGCTGCATTCCTCCAGCCCGGCCGGCAACAAACACGGCGGACAAAGCAATCAGGGTTGGGAAACGTCCGTTACACGGCATATAATTGTTGGTTATTATTCCAATCAATCTCTCCCGCGGGGAATCAATTATTCTACATGCAGTAACTCCCACCGCATTGCACCCTAGCCCCATGCACATCGTCAAAGCTTGTTTCCCGTGGGCTCTTGCCTTCTTAAAATAGTAGTCCAGATTAAATGCAACCCTGGGTAGGTATCCCAGATCTTCAAGCAAAGTAAACATAGGAAAAAATATGGCCATAGGTGGCAGCATAACCGACACCACCCAGGCCAGAGTGCGATAAAGGCCTTCCACCAACGCACCCCGCAGCCAATCTGGTGCTCCTGCCAAAATAAACAAAGCGCTTAACCGCTTCTCCAGCCAGAAAAAGATATTAGCCAGCATTTTAGAGGGATAGTTGGCCCCCACAATGCTGATCCACAGTGCTGCTCCCAACAAAAGCAGCATGGCCGGAATCCCAAAGAGTCTGGAAGTCAATACCTCATCAATTTTGCGATCAGCTCGCTTCCGCCAATCTCCATTATGTTGCCATACTTCACGACTTATTCTCTCGGCACTGTTAACAATAGTGAAAACAATCCTATCCCGCAGATCATTTTCAAAGATTTGTTGCTGCGCAAGTTTTTTTTTAGCTTGCTCCACCCTATCCCTTATTTCCTCCGAGCCCATTACATCAAGGCTTGTAAACTTGCGTAATGCTGCAATGATGGTATCGTCACCTTCAAGAATACGAAGAGCTAGCCATCGGCTGTCTATGCTACGCCCCATCATAATTTTTATGGCCGGTTCCACAATGGCAATAGCTTCCTCGATTGCAGAATCGTATTGAATCCTAATAGGCTCCGGTATCAACCTGCCACATACCAAATCATCCACAGCCTGTTTTAGTTCGGTTAACCCTTGTCCGGAGGATGCACTGGTTCCAACCACCGGGACCCCAAGTATTTGAGAAAGCTTGTCAAGTCGAACGCTTATATGATTCCTCCTTGCTTCATCCATCAGGTTTACGCATACGACAGCCTGTGGTATCATTTCCAGAACCTGAAGTATCAGATTTAAATTTCTCTCCAAACACGTGGCATCGGCTACTATAACGGCTACCCTGGGCCTGCCAAAACAGATAAAATCCCTTGCAACCTCCTCTTCCGGCGAATTTGCCAGTAAGGAATAGCTTCCGGGGAGATCAACCAAAAAAAAGCTTTTGCCGTTATGCATATATCTGCCAAAAGCGCTGGTAACCGTCTTACCTGGCCAATTTCCGGTATGCTGGTTTAAGCCAGTCAGGGCATTAAACAGGGTACTTTTGCCAGTATTAGGATTTCCCACCAAAGCAACAACATTATTGTCAACCGAAGTCATCTGAGTCGGAAGTATTCGCTGTATTATCCCCTGTTCAGCCGAGTGGTCGGAAAAAAGCCCATAGCTCATATCCATTACCACAACTTTCCTGTCATTTCCACTAATATTTTAGACGCTTCTTCAGAGCGAAAGGCGATTACCGCCCCCCTTATATGGTATGCGGTAGGATCTCCCGATGGGCTCCTCAGTACAGCTTCAATTTCGGTACCCGGAACAAGTCCTAAATCCATCATTCTTCTCCTTACATTTCCCTCAGCCCTTATCTCCTTAATTCTTCCGACACAGCCTACAGGCAAGATATTTAGGGGAATTGCCAAGCGTTCCATATATGTTACCCTCCCTGTAAATACCATTGTTGATTTACAATGTCCCTCCAGCACTAAAAATACTTCTCAAGGCAATAATATGCATAAAAACCGTCATTGGTGCTTGGGCAAGTAAAACCTGCCATTCCCCCATCGCCTTACATGGTAAGAGCCGTACTGAAATATAAGATGTAAGTTGGATGATATCATGAGCAGGTATGCATATCATGAGCCGGGAACCATGCTAAAAAATACGAAAGTCGTTAACTGACTGAAAATAATTGTCGTCTCGGAGGAGATACTATCCTCGTGCTAAAAATACGAGAACCGGTAACGCCGTCAGGCTTACCAATGAATGGACCGAAAGGCCTTTAATTTCATTATATTTTCATTATAGATAAAAGAAGTGCTCTATGTGGAATGTCCACTTTTGCTATGGGAATTCGCGTCAATTTCATTATATATAAAAGAAGCGCAGCCTGTTGGATTATGCGTAGGCTGCGCCTTTCATCTATTCCGAGGTACCCTATATTACACCATCAAACAATGCTGTGCCTATTTCTCACCTTATCAGTTGGCAATAATATCCATTTTGTCTTGCCCCTATCTTGCCTATTTGGCAAGATATTGAAATACAATAAAAGCATTATTGATTCAGAATCGTCTCTATTTCGTTAATTTCCTCATCAGACAGATTTGGATTATCGAGAGCACGTACGTTTTCTGCAATTTGCTCTGGCCTGCTTGCTCCTATGAGAGCGGATGTAACCTTGCCATCCCGCAGCACCCAGACAAGCGCCAGCTGCGCCAGAGATTGTCCTCGCCTTGCAGCAATTTCGTTGAGTGCCTTTATTTTGGCCAGCTTATCCTCAGTCAAATCCTTCTGGCTTAAAAAGCCGGTTTGCTTTCCCATTCTTGAATCCCTGGGTATGCCGTTAATATATTTAGTGGTAAGCAAACCCTGAGCCAATGGGCTGTAAACAATTATCCCTATACCTATATCATGGGCATAATCCTTCAGCCCATCCGTTTCAATCCACCTGTTAAACATCGAATAAGATGGCTGGTGGATAACAAAGGGAGTTTTCAATTCCTTTAATATACCATAGGCTCGTTCCGTCTGTTCTTTTGTATAGTTGGATATTCCCACATACAGAGCCTTGCCCTGCCTTACTGCCGAATCCAGGGCATACATGGTTTCTTCCATCGGCGTATCGGGATCCGGCCTGTGAGAATAAAATATATCTACATAATCAAGCCCCATGCGTTTTAAGCTTTGATCAAGACTGGCAAGCAGGTATTTGCGGGAACCCCAATCCCCATAGGGTCCCGGCCACATTCTGAAGCCGGCTTTGGTAGAGATGATCATCTCATCCCGATACTGCTTTAAATCCTGCTTCAGGATTTTTCCGAAGTTTTCCTCGGCACTTCCGGGGGGAGGTCCGTAATTATTTGCCAGATCAAAATGGGTAACACCCAGATCGAAAGCTGTGAATGTCATCTGACGCATATTTTCAAAGCTGTCATTATATCCAAAATTATGCCAGCAACCTAATGATATGGCAGGCAACTGCAGACCGCTCTTTCCGCACCGGTTATACTTCATATTTGAATACCTGTCGCCGTTGGGTATGTATGCCATAACCCATTCCTCCAGTTTTCTTATAATCATCCTGAGCCGTACCTATGAAGCCATATTTACATGCATACGACTGCACACTATACGCTTTTCTAAAACAATTATGGCCGCTTAACTGCGAACCTTACCCAAATCTGCCTTATTCATCCAAGGGTTCAAACAAGTCCTTTCCAACCCCGCACTCCGGACATACCCAATCGTCCGGCAGATCCTCAAAAGCTGTACCCGGCTCAATGCCGCCGTCGGGATCACCTACCTGGGGATCATATACATAGCCGCATACTGTACACAAATACTTAACTATAATGACTCCTCCTTTCTCAACCTCATTTCCACTGAGATTGGCTGATAACACTAAGGCACAGCACCTTCGTCTATACAATTATTTACCCCTTATTATACTTCATAAAACCGAAATTATTTGATATACTTTTATTAAACAATGAAATAAAAAATATCACGGCAAAAGCATGAATGAATATATTACCATGGAATAAATTACAGATAAACAAAAGGAGC
>LFSE01000033.1 GCA_001513075.1 Clostridiales bacterium DTU074
ATACCCCGCTCGACTTGCATGTGTTAGGCACGCCGCCAGCGTTCGTCCTGAGCCAGGATCAAACTCTTCACTTAATTATCTTAACCCGCTTCTCGCAGGTTATTTTACACCTTTTTTCCTTAACTCTCCGGAATTAACCTGGCCTTACCACTGTTCAGTTTTCAAGGACCAATTCCCCACCGCCCTCCCGGGCAGCGAATTATAATATATCACATACCAGAGACCATTATCAAGTTATTCTATCAATGCTTATAATGTTATTCTTCACGTTTATCAAAAGTTTATTCATTTTTTCTTAATTTTTCGCGCTAATTCGTGTAAATTCGCATATCATCTTCCTTCCGTCAATATCCACTTTAACACATCTGCGGCCTTCTCCTTATTCCGGCTGTATACCATTAAGCTGATAACCTTGTCGTCTGTGTTATATCCGGTATCTTTAAACAGGGTAACTCCCTTTAAGGGGACACCGTATATACGGGGCTGAGTATCTTCACTGTATTCAGGATCAGCTGCCACTTTACAATCCTCCAGCTCTTCCATGGAAATATATTGTTGGATCTTCTCATCCACTACATCATCCAGAGGGACAAAAGCTCCTTGTTCAGCATAAAGTCGGTATTCCTCTTTGTCAAATACAAAGAGATCCCCCGACTGACTTCCTATCATGACCATGAGCTTCTGTCTGCTGGCGATATCCAATTGAGGATCTATACCCTCTCCCATCGGAATATTCATAATGTTTATCTCCAACAGCTCGGGAAAATCATTCAGCATGCGCTGACTGACGAGCTGTAGATTTTCATCCAATGCATAATCACCGACCAAGAAAATATCCACCTTCTTTTCAGGCGGAGTTTGAGGCCTGGTCATTGCGGTTATTAAGCTCCACATTATAATGGTAACCAGGATGGCCGCAACGTACTTCCACCAATCATAACTAAGGTGATTGTGCAATCTTTCTCTGTTTATCGTTACCTGATACATTAAGGACATCCCCCTGATATAAATATTATACATATATATTATAAAAAAAATATTCGTAATAAACAAGTATGGCCGGGGTGTTTTCCCGGCCTGAATTCATCGCTATAAATCCAGATGCAAGCCCATTGCTATTATTCTCTTGGTCTCATGGTTGGGAACAATATGACGTCACGAATGGAATAGGAATCAGTCAACAGCATAACCAATCTATCAATACCTATGCCCAGGCCGCCTGTTGGAGGCATCCCGATCTCCAGAGCATGTATAAAATCTTCATCCATCATATGAGCCTCCTCATCGCCGGCAGCCCGCTGTCTGGCCTGTTCCATAAAACGCTCCCTTTGGTCTACAGGATCGTTCAACTCCGAAAAAGCATTCCCCATTTCCCTTCCCGTTATAAATACTTCAAAACGATAAGTCAACCTGGGGTCGTCCTTGATTTTCTTGGCAAGGGGTGACACTTCAATCGGGTAATCCTTTATGAATATGGGCTGTATCAGATGCTCCTCCACCTTCTCCTCGAAAACCTCGTTTAATGCCCTGCCCCATGTGGCATCTTTGTCTATGCTGACGCCTACCTTCTGAGCCGCTTTCCTTGCTTCCTCACCGGTTGATATGCTGGAAAAATCCAGACCGGTATACTCCTTAACGGCCTCAATCATGGTCATTCTCCGCCAGGGAGGTGTCAAATCGATCTCGACACCCTGATACTCAATCCTGGTTGTGCCCAACACCTCTTTAGCAACGCTGACAATCATATCCTCGGTGAGCTCCATCATATCATAGTAATCACCATAAGCTTTATATATCTCAATAGAAGTAAACTCGGGGTTGTGCTTTACCGACATGCCTTCATTTCTAAATATTCTTCCTATCTCATATACCTTATCGAATCCGCCTATGATCAAACGCTTTAAGTGCAACTCAGTGGCAATTCGCAGGTACATGTCAATCCCCAGAGTATTGTGATGGGTAATAAAGGGACGGGCTGCCGCTCCGCCGGCTGTCGTATGCAGGATGGGGGTCTCTACCTCAAGATATCCCCGCTCGTCCAAATAATTCCTGATACTGCGGATTATTTTCGACCGTATTTCAAAGGTACGGCGCACATCAGGATTTACTATCAGATCGGTATAGCGGTGTCTATAGCGCAGATCAGGGTCCTTTAAACCATGCCATTTCTCGGGAAGCGGATATAAGGATTTGGCAAGCAGTAACATATCCTGAACCTTTACACTTATCTCACCCATCCTGGTGCGAAAGACAATACCCGTCAATCCGATAATATCGCCGATATCAAAGGATTTGAATCGTTGATACTGTTCGTCTCCTACCTCGTTGACCCGAACAAATATCTGTATTTGTCCGCTGCTATCCAGGATATGGGCGAAACTCGCCTTCCCCATTACCCTTTTTGTGATAATCCTGCCGGCTATCGATACCGTTTGCCCCTCCATGGTATCAAAATTGTCAATTATTTCACGAGCTCTATGGCTAACATCATATCTTGTGATTTCAAAGGGATCCATTCCCTCTTGCCGCAGTTTTTCCAGTTTTTCCCTTCGCACCATCAAAATCTCGTTTAAATTTCTTTCCTCAGCCTGGGTTTCCATCCTTGTGTCGTCCATTCGCATATCACACCCTTATTTGTTTATCTCTAATATCTTAAATTTTATTATTCCATCAGGAACATGCACATCTACAATTGCACCGACCGATTTCCCCAGCAACGCCTTTCCAACCGGTGATTTGTTGGATATTTTATTGTTTGCCGGGTCAGCTTCTGTGGAACCTACGATGGTATATTCCATAATATCATTCGTCTCAATATCCTGCAACTTGACTTTAGCACCAATGCTGACCACATCAGTTATTATATCCTCTTCATCGATTATTTTGGCATTTCTGAGAAGGTTCTCCAGAGTTACAATCCGTCCCTCTATAAAAGCCTGCTCGTTTTTTGCTTCATCGTATTCAGAATTCTCACTCAGATCTCCAAATGCAATGGACTCCTTTATGCGTTCCGCAATTTCCTTACGCCTTACCGTCTTCAAATATTCCAATTCTTCCTCCAATTTTGCAACACCTTCGGGTGTTAAGATAGTTTCCGTGTAATCCGTGTAATCTGTCATGGTAAATTCTCCCCTTCATTGAATATCTGAAATATTTTTTCCTGGATTATATGTTGATAATATATGTTTAAGCCATACTTTTTTATTCACATAATTAACTACACCCGCTTAATCCGATAATATTTGTATCAATACAATAAGCACTGGCACAAGAAACCTTTGTGGCAGTGCTTGTAAATTTTTTGTATTGTTTTATTTTGAAATATTATATTTAAATGTAGATTGTTTGTCAAGGAATAAAACCTCTTTTCTTTTTCTCTACGCTTCTCTGAAATAGCGGCTGCCCACCTGATTGCCTTTCCGAAAATAACGCATCCTGAATCCATCGTAGGATATCTCTCCATCCACCGATATACAGCCTTTCAGCTTTATTTCCTGGAAACAATCCTCTATCGGAGTTAATTGTCTTTTTTGCGGAACGTTCCGACTTTTTATCTGGGCTGTATCCTCATCTACAGGCTGCATCATTGACTCCAGCACGCCGGCAATTTCCCAGGGGGAAAGGGATACACTTGTCTCAAATTCTGTCGGTAACTCCGGCCAACCCGACAATATCCAGAAGGGCCCCCTGCCCTTCCTTATCTCTTCAACAAAATCCAAATCTATTGCCCCTGCATACACAACAATCGAAGCATTTTTCAGCAATTGAACATCGCATCTTTGGGTTAAAACCACAAGCTGTCTGTTCCTAATGCATTCTTTCAAATCCGTTGTTACCGGACAGGCTAAACCGGCTTCATTCATGATCTCATCGGACAGGCGAAACAATCTATCTGCAGAACAACCGCCCAGCATGATAAAATTAAGAAATGGCACCAACTCTTTTGCCAACAGCCGTCCCACATTCGAATCGGCACACCAGATCCCTGCTTCTATATCAGCCAATCGATTTTTCAAAATCCCCATCAAATGCCTGATACATTTAGCCAGGGTAATAAAGCGTATATTGGAGCCATCACTTAGGTACAGCTGTTCTTTCAAAAAGTCAACGGCTTCGGTAGGTAAAAGGCTGTAGAAAAAAGGAACACATATGAACCGGATACCGGCCTCCTCTATTAAGCGTATAAATTTCAACAATCTTTTTTTCCGCCTGCCGGGGGACAACATATTCCATCTTAAAATAAAACCGGGAATGTCGATTATATATCCCAGTTCCTGTTGATGGTTCCGGGGGCGAATTGTGGCCACGACCCTGATTCCCCTGTCGGCTCTCCAGGCGCTAAAAGCCGTGATAGCCCTCCTTATAAAATTATCGCTCTTTTCATTTTTATTAAACACGCTCCCGCCGCTGTGGCGAAGGGTCATAACGGCAAACTTGGCCATCTATCCTATCTCCAGTCAGTTCAAATGCTCCACCCTGTGCTTTATTCCGAACTGGCGTATCATATCCATATACATTTCAGGCGTGATCTCTTCGGGCCTTTTCCCTGAAAGGCTGACTATCAGGGCTTCTATAACGTTAGTTCCATAGGAGCGCCCGTTGAATTCCGGAGTTGAAGTAACAAGCAGCTTAACGCCGCGCTTTTTGAGCATCTGTACATCCTCAAAGGTGACGGTATTGGTAACTATAATCTTTCCATCCAGGTTCTCGGGGAGATATCGTTTTATGTATAAGAAATCCCCTGCAATTATGTCGGCCATATCATAGTATCGGGTGTATTTGGGAATTACCTCCTCCTGCTTTTTGCCCGTTGGATAAAGAAATTCAAAAGGCATGCGCGCTATCACGGGCATTAATACAGCAGCCAGCCTGTGCAGGTTCTTTATGTTATGTATGGGAACGGGAAGCCCCAAAGCAAATATCAAATCACCAAATATCATGCTACATCCCATATCGGTAAAAGCCTGGGCCATCCCAAACCTATCCATACCCGAAACCAAAAGCACTTTTTTGTTGGCAAGATATATATTACATTGCTGATCAATAAATTTGATCATATCCCGTTCCAATGTATTCTTTAGCCCCGAACCATCTACGATTGGGGTTTTGATGGCAGCTCTGGCAATTGGTAATGCTGCCCTTATGACATACCTCCTGCCGTTACCGCCATATAGATAAAGATCAATTCCTCCCATGCCGAATACATCGACCTTCCCATCCAGCTCCCTTATCAGATTAATGGCTTTCTTAATGTCACCGTCCGTCCCTATTCTCTCTATCATAAAATCTTGGCCGCAAATATTAACTGTTACCCTGTGATTCCGTGAAGAGGCACCTATACTGACGCTTACAATCCTCTTCATAATTTCCTCCCAAAAACATTATTATTCAGCATACCAGAATTTCATGCCGGCTAAATAATCTATCATCATTAAATTATAACTATTATTCAAAATAGTACAAGGGTTTAACTTCCCCTTTTTCTATCTGGAACAGGTAGCTGTTAAGCAGCTCACGAACGTCAGCAATGTTTGCGGAGCCGTTTACTGCATTTTTTACCCTGTTGGCATTCGGCAAACCCTTTAGATACCAGCTGATATGCTTTCTCATCTCTCTCAGGCCGATTTCAATACCTTTGTAACCTACCATCATATCCATATGCCTAAGAGCCATAAGAATCCTTTCCCGAGGTGTTGGAGGGGGCAGTACCTCTCCCGTTGCCAAATAGTGGATTATCCGTCTGAAGATCCAGGGATTTCCCTGGGCTCCCCGGCCTACCATCACAGCGTCACACCCGGTCTCATCCAACATTCGCCCCGCATCCTCGGGAGTAAATATATCTCCGTTCCCTATAACCGGTATTGACACTGCCTGCTTGACCCTTTGAATAATATCCCAGTCGGCAGAACCTGAATAAAACTGCTGCCGGGTACGAGCATGTATGGCGACAGCACACCCCCCTGCATCTTCGATTATTCGGGCTATCTCAACCGCATTCACGCTGCTTTCATCCCAGCCCTTCCTTATCTTAACGGTGACAGGTTTCCTGGATGCCTCGACCACTGCCTTTACAATTTTATAAACCTTTGCAGGCCGGCACATCAACGCACAACCTTCACCGTTCTTGACGATCTTTGGAGTTGGGCATCCCATATTTATATCGATTATATCAACATCTGTTTCGGATAACTGGCGGGCTATTTCCGCCATGATATGCTCGTCCGACCCAAATATTTGTATCCCTATAGGATGCTCCTCAGGATGGATTTCCGTTATACGTTCGGTCTTTTGATCACCATAATAGAGGCCTTTTGCACTCACCATCTCGGTATATGCCATACCGCATCCCTGTTCCCTGCACAGCAGGCGGAAGGGCATGTCGGTAACCCCCGCCATGGGTGCCAGAAATACATTGTTTGGTACATATAAGCTGCCGATCTTTACGCTCAATTGCATTCCCCCTGCTGCTTCGGATTGGAACAAAACAGCCACGGATTTCCCGCGGCCGTTACTTCATTTTATAACCGGGCAAACGATCATTCAATAACAGTCCGATGCAATTTTGGTCCAATCAGCCCTGTTCATCAGGCACGATTCGATGAATACTATTCGGAAATTCATATATAATCATCCTAATACGGGGGCTTGCGCCGCTCACTTATAAGATCACAATTAGTCGAAGAGCTGCCTTTGCAGTTTCAATAAATCCGAGCAGCGCATATAACACCATTATAAGCTGTCAACCTCCACCCACCGGCGTTTAGCAATGGACAGATCAACCGCCTCAAGTACCTGCATGCATTTTACCCCATCATAAAAGCTGGGGCAGGTCTCCTTATCGTGGGCAATTGCTTCCACAAATTCATAAAGCTCGTGGACAAAGGTATGCTCATAACCTATAACGTGCCCTACAGGCCACCAAGCCGATGCATACGGATGGACAGGTTCGGTAGCCTGAATAAGCCTGAAGCCTTGCAAGCCTTCGGGATCGTCGGATGAATAATACCAGAGCTCATTCATCCTTTCAAACTCGAATCTTACGCTACCCTTACTACCGTTGATTTCAAAGGACATGCCGTTTTTATGTCCGTTTGCAAAACGTGTAGCTTCAAATGAACCAAGAGCGCCGTTTTTAAACTCAGCAAGGAATAAAGTGGCATCATCTACCGTCACCTCGCCCTTAGGTCCGTCAGCTCTGGCTTCGGCGCTTAAACCCTCCATCCTTTCAACAATCGGCCTTTCCTTGATAAAGGTCTTATTAAGCCCAATAACTTTATCAAACTCCCCTACCAGGAACCGGGCCAGATCGATGGAATGGGCACCCAAATCGCCCAGCGAGCCGGAACCGGCTACCTTTTTATCCAACCTCCATACCAGCGGAAACTCGGGATCGATGATCCAATCCTGCAAATACAAAGCCCTGAAATGGTAGATCTCTCCGATCTTGCCCTCATCTATGAGTTTTTTGGCCAGCTGAATAGCCGGAGCAAAACGGTAATTAAAACCAATCTGATGTTTGACCTTGTTCTTTTCCACTGCCTCCAGCATTTCTCTTGCATCCTCTAAATTCAGAGCCAAAGGCTTTTCGCAAAAGACGTGCTTGCCTGATTCGGCAGCTGCTATTGCAATCTCCTTATGCACATTGCTGGGGGCGGTTATATCTATCATGTCAATATCGTCCCGTTCCACCAGCTTTTCCCACGAAGTTTCATAGCCTTCCCATCCGAACTTTTCTGCCGATTGCTTAACCCATTCCTCATCCCTGCCGCATATGGCCTTCATAACAATTTTCAGGCTTGGGTCAAAGAACATACTCACTTTCCTAAAGGCATTGCTATGAGCCTTCCCCATAAACTTATAGCCAACCAGACCCACATTTAACGTATCCTTCATGCTTTATCCCTCCATTTTCATTATATAAATGGATAGAGGGCTCCAATTGATGTGGCCCTGTACATCTGAAAAAGAAATGGAATTCCCCTTTCATCGAGGGAAGCTGTATTAGAGCCGAAACCGGTCCTTCACTCCGGTACATAGTCTCCCCCTCCAGAGAGCTCCATCCAATGGTCCACTGTACATCAGTCCGTCCATTATTTTACTTTTATATTCCCGGGAATCTTCCCGTCTGTTTAACAGCAGCCCGAAAACATGGCCCTGGGTGCCGTATTGAAGTCTAAGCCCACCACATCTCACCGGCACTTTCAAAAGTCATAACTTCCTTAAGGAAAGATATGGCTTTTTGCAGCCCTTCATTGGGAGACATAAGGCTGTCTTCATGCTCAATGCTCATTACATAATCGTACCCTACCATTCTTAAATTGCTTACAATATCCTTCCACACCTGATAATCATGGCCGTATCCTACCGAGCGGAAAATCCATGAACGGTTGATCTCGTCGCTGTAGTGTTTGGTATCCAATACTCCATTGACGGCGGTGTTGAGCGGATCGATCTTGGTATCTTTAGCATGGAAATGATATATGGCCGAACCCAGCTTGCGTATGGGTGCTATCGGGTCCATACCCTGCCAGAATAAGTGGCTGGGATCATAGTTGGCACCTATGGTATCGCCTACAGCTGCTCTCAACTTCAGCAGAGTCTCGGGATTATAGACGCAAAAACCAGGATGCATTTCCAAACAGATCTTGTAAACACCATGGTCATTAGCAAACTTAACAGCCTTCTCCCAATAGGGAATAAGCACTTCATTCCACTGATAATCCAGAATCTTCAGAAAATCATCGGGCCAGGGACATGTTACCCAGTTAGGATATTTTGAATCGGGTGAATCTCCGGGACAGCCCGAGAAGGTAATGACCCTTTCCACACCCAGTTTTTCAGCCAATAAAACAGTTTTTTCAAAATCCTTGTGGAAGTCATCAGCAATTTCCTTCTGGGGATGTACGGGATTTCCGTGGCAACTTAATGCACTGATTTCCATTTCGTATTTGTTTATAAGATCTTTAAATTCATTTAACTTGGCATCATCAGCCAACAGTTCATCAGGATTAGCATGAGCTTTGCCGGGAAAGCCGCCGGTTCCTATTTCTACGGCCTGTACCCCTGATTCCTTTAAATACTTTAAAGCCTCTTCCAAACTCTTGTTGGCCAGCAGAACTGTAAATACCCCTAACTTCATATGTATCCACCTCTCTTTATTAATTTGTATTTTTTATATTTAGTACAGATATTAATATTCTGTATATAATATTCTATATTATTTAATAAATTCCTCCATGAAATATCCATTATTTTACGCCCTAAAGCATGATTTTTTGGCCTTTTTTGGCGCTCTCCAGCGCACCAAATACCATTGCCATACTCTTTATATTGTCGGTGCAATCGGTTTCTGCCTTCCTTCCCTGCAAAAGAGCATTAAACATCTCATCCAGGCAGCCCTCATGGCCTTCCCTTCCATCCCATGTATACGAAGATTCAACCCTTTCAGCGTCATAAATAAACTTCTCCTCTTGCCCCGGAAGCACAACCTCGCAATAGGGAGGATTTATGCCATCCCAAATGGCCGTTCCCCGACTTCCTGTAACCCTCCAGCTGGATTCCCAAGAAGTTGGTGCCCCCTGAGCGCACCACGAGCCCCTGTAGCAGAACACCGAACCGTCGGAAAATTCAAATATGCATACCGCGGCTGCATTCCCTTTATACCATGAACCGGGAGGATTAAACTCATGGCAGTATACCGAAACCGGATCAGCATTCACGATAAAACGCGCCTGGTCAAAGGTATGTATGGCCATGTCCAGAATCAGCGGGCTTTCCATTATATCCCTAAACCCTCCAAAGTGAGGCCCCAGGAAAAAATCAGCACATACAAAACCGACTTTTCCAATGGTACCCGAAACTATAAGTTCACGAAATGCACGGATTTGTTTTAGGTACCTCCGGTTCTGCATAACTGCATACATTCTTCCGTATCTTTCGGCAGCAGCCACCATATCCCTTGCCTCCTCCATGGAGCAAGCCATGGGCTTTTCACCCATCACATGGCAACCCATCTTTACAGCCGTGGTCACCATAGAATGATGTGCTTCGGGTATCGTAACATCAAACACCAGATTGGCGCCCGATATCCTGATAGACTCATCAATCTCTCTGTATATACCACAGCCTAATCGGTAGCGCTGAGCGGCAGCCCTGGCATTTTCTTCGCTGATATCAACCAACGCCACAATTTCGGCATCCTGTCGCTCCAAAGCATATCTGATCCAGGTATTGGCCATACTGCCGCAACCGGCCACTGCTATCTTAAAAGGCTTCATATGCCGTTTTCCCCCTTTACCCAAATAACAAACCATTCTTCCGAAAATGATGGTCCGTCATATATTTTTTGTTTACAAATAGCGCTCCTGATTCATCATAACTGCCAGCATGGCCATCACATTTTCGGGCGGAACATCCCCTGGCACGGCATGAGTAGGAGCCGCAATATAGCCGCCTCCCTTCCCCATAATGCGCATTATCTCCGCCGTCTTTTCCTTAACCTCATCAATTGTCCCAAAGGGCAGCAGTCGCTGGGTGCTGATACCTCCCCAGAACGACAAATGCTTTCCATATTCCTTTTTAATGAAATCAATATGGTATATCTCGGGCTGAAATGTCTGGTATACATCAAGACCAATGTCTATAAGATCCGGAAAGATCTCATGTATATCTCCGCAGGAATGCTGGATCACAAATTTCCCCTTGCTTTTGACCCTTTCATACATTCGTGCCATCCTTGGCTTGATAAATTTCCTCCAGAACTTAGGTCCCATTATCAGTCCCCGCTGCTGACCCCAATCGTCCCCAAATTGAAAAGCATCTATATCGTAAGACAAGCCAATATCGATGATCTTTAGATTAAATTCACAAATTGCATCCAGAAGCTCTTCCACAAATACAGGTTCCAGGACCATATCAGCAAGTAAATTTTCCATTCCTCTTAAGGTCCATGCCCGCTCAAACATTGAAAATCCAAGATTTCCTACCTTGAATTTCTGGTTATCCCGGTTTAGCATTGCCTCAAATTGTTCTCTCAATGCCTTCTCATCGGGTTCTGGGAATTTATACTCTTTTAGACTGGGTTGGGAAAGAATATATCTGTCCACTACCCCGATGTCCTTATCCACCCCGGTTCGGTTCCAACGGACACCAAAATCATCCACATAATATCCGGGGACTTCCTCCTTGGGCCAGCCATCATAATAAACTCCTTCAATATGATTGCCAATCTTATTCTCAAACTCGGAGTCATTTAAATACTCAACCATTTTCTGACGTTGCTGCTGGGTGAAATCCACCTGATATGGTATGATATCAGTCTCCTTATGGCTAAGGGCGGCAATAACCCTTTCCCGTTTCGTCATATCCATCCTCCATTTCTTTTATCCTTGCGGATTTTAATGCAAACAGGCTGCCATTCTCTCCCTTTCTCATCAACCATGCTTATATTTCCCATAGGTCTTTGCAGTTTCTATCATTGCAAATATGTTTTCATCGGGCGTGTCCCTGCCGCACTGATCCCCGGTAGAAAGTATAAATTTTCCTCCCAAAGCAGCATCATCTATAGCCCTTTTAGAAGCTTCAACAACATCTCTGACGGATCCCTTTAACATAACTTCAGTGGTATGAAGATTTCCTTTGAGAACCAGCCTGTCGCCGTAAAGCCTTTTTATCTCCTTAAGATCACAATCGCCCATTGGTGGAGGTTCCAGAGGATCTATAACGGTAAGATCGGTTTCTTCAGCCGCAATCCTGACCAATTCCCTCTCGGGACCGCAGGAATGGATGTGAGTCGGTATTCCATGTTTTTTGGCACGCCTGGTTATATCCTTTATTATAGGAAGTGCTAATTCTCTGAAGATCTGAGGGGTCTGATGAATAAAGGTACCGGAACCCCCAACACATATAAAATCAGGTTTGGTGTCAAGAGACATGAGCTTATCAAATCGTCGGATGAAGTATGCATGCAGCTCCTCGCTTTTTTTGCGGTATTTTCCCGGGTTATCATAGTAATCATATATGTCCCTCTCATTGTTAAGCAGCTTTGTTGTGCCGCACCAAACACCCACCAGCCCATGATCTCCCATTTCCTGTTTTACCAGTCTAAGAAGTTCCTCTCCCTGAGGCCATTCCTTTCTGTCCTCCACCTCCTCATAGGTATCGGGTATCATAGAAAAACCCAAAGCATGGGGGTTTAACCCGGCGGTAGGCGGATTATCATCATAATAGACGGTTACGTAAGGTTCCCACTCCTTCCGTCCATCTTTCATACGGTACTTCTGGGTCACAATGCGCCGGCTATCCTTATATATTATGACCTCATGCCGGGTATTATCTAATTCTCCCAAATCTTCAAACAATATCGGTGCATAGCCGTCCATTAGGGAATCAAAACCGAAATGCTTGACACAATCTATATATGCTTTCCATATGGGGGGATCCTGATACAGATAAATTTCCCAGAAAGGCTTACCTACCAACCTTGCAGGTATCATATTTGACGTATCCGGGGCAACCGGGACATGATCGGGAATTTCTCCGTTTAGAACCTTGGTTAAGCGTTCTTTTGACGTCATCAACATTGCCCCCTAATACTTTTAATAATCTGATTTTATCATATATATTTATCCTATCTGCGTCAAGTAAAATGTATCTCATATGATGATATAAAAACCGGCGAAATTGGCAGATGATAATAAAACAGGGCGCAGCTATTACAAACCGCACCCTGTTATTGATATGTTTCAGGTAAATCTGCTGACATTTACCCATTGCTTCTTCTCATAGGTTTAGAAAAATCCCTACTTTGTCGCAGCTTTAACCTCGGTCCATACCCTGTCGTATTCCTGTATGATGTCTGAAAGAGCTTCAAATACCTCACAGTTCGCCAGCTCCTCATCCGTCGGGTAAGCCGTCGTATCGTTGAGTATTTCTGGATCCAGCATCTTCTTTGCTTCGATATGGGGGGTTGAGTATCCAATATAATCGGTATTTCGGAAAGCAATTTCAGGTTCGCACATGAAGTTGATGAACAGCTCGGCCTCTTTTTTATTCTTGCTCCCTTTAAGAATAACCATGGCATCAAACCATAAGTTGCTGCCTTCTTTCGGGATCACATATTCCAGATCCGGATTTTCCCTCTTCATATACACGGCATCGCCGGACCATACAACCGCCAACGCTGCCTGCTCCCCGATCATAGCATCCTTAATATCGTCGCCCATATAGGACAGTACCAGGGATTTTTGCTCAATTAGCTTTTCCTTTGCCTGCTCCAGCTCATCCAAATTTCTTGTATTTAGAGAATACCCCAGCATTTTTAGGGTTATGCCTATGGAATCCCTGCTGCTGTCAAGCATGAATATCTGCTTTGCATATTTTTCATTCCACAATATCTGCCAGCTATCAACGGGCTCATCCACCATTTTTTTGTTGTATATGATACCCACGGTACCCCACATATAAGGCACCGAATACTCATTGTTCGGATCGTAATCCAGGTTCTTAAAGCGATCATCAATATATTTGTAGTTGGGTATGTTGTCAAAATTGATCTTTTCCAGCATGTCTTCCCTGATCATGCGCTCGATCATATAATCGGAAGGAAAAGCAACATCGTAATCGCTTCCGCCACCCTTGATCTTTACATACATCTCTTCATTGGTTGCAAATGTATCGTATATCACATCTATATTATACTTCTCCTCAAACTCATCAATTACGCTCTCGTCAATATAGTCTCCCCAGTTATACACTTTGAGCTGGGCTCTCGAAGTGCCGCCACAGCCTGCCAAAATTGTCAAAAACACCACCACAACCAAAATTATCCCAAAAAACCTAGCAATTTTTCTCATTTTACACCCTCCTTGGCATGTGAATTGTCCTTGGACATCCTTTTATTTACAATAAGCAGCAATATCAGAACCGTAAGGAACATAATGGTCGACAGGGCATTTATCTTTGGGTTTACACCCCTTCTGGCCATCGAATAAACATAGATCGAAAGATTGGATACCCCTGAACCGGTGGTAAAAAAGCTTATCACAAAATCATCGATGGATAGTGTGAAAGCCAGCATAAACCCTGTAAGAATCCCCGGCAGGATCTCGGGTACTACTACCCTCCATAGAGCATAGAAGGGGGTTGCACCTAGATCCAGTGCAGCTTCATATATATGTTTGTTAAGCTGTTTCAGTTTGGGGAGCACGGACAGGATTACATAGGGTATATTGAATGTAATATGGGATAGCAGCATGGTAAAAAAACCTAATCCTATCCGGGTTATTGCCTTGCTAAACACAAATAACAGCATCAACGATACACCGGTTACTATCTCCGGGTTCAACACCGGCAAATATGTCAGGTTCATCACTATTGCCTTAGGTATTTTTTTCATATCATGTATACCGATAGCTGCCGCTGTTCCAAGAATGGTAGCTATAACAGCCGATAAAATAGCTATCATAATGGTATTGTAGAGGGCTCGCGATATCTCAGTATCTTTAAAGAGTTCCAAATACCATTTTAGGGTAAACCCCCCCCAATGCCCCCTCGACTTGGACTGATTAAAGGAGTAAACAACCAATACCACTATAGGCGCATACAAGAACATGAATATTAAATATAAATATATTCTCTTAACCAGGCGTGTCACCATATGGCACCCCCCTCATACTCATTGTCATATTTGCGCATGATACCCATGCTGACCAGTATTACCACCATTAGCACAAAGGAAATGGCAGAACCAAAATGCCAATCCCCTACCACCATAAACTGCTGTTCAATGAGGTTGCCAACCAGTATATAATGTCCGCCACCCAGCAGCCTTGATATGATAAACGTTGTTACGGCCGGCATGAACACCATTGTTATTCCCGATATAACTCCGGGGAGGCTTAGGGGAACGATAACCCTCTTCAGTATTGTAATATAGTTTGCACCCAAATCCTCTGCCGCCTCTATGATGTTTTTATCCAGTTTGGTCAAAACCGAGTAAATGGGGAGCACCATAAAGGGCAAAAAATTATAGACCATGCCCAACACCACCGCCTGATCAGTATACAGAAGCTGGGGATTGGGGACACGAAAGAATTTCAGGATAGTATAAACCAATCCATCCTTTTCCAGCAGGGTCATCCAGGCATATGTCCTCAGAAGGAAGTTGATCCACATGGGGATAACAAACAGTAAAGCCAGAACCTTCTTACTGCGGTATTCCCTGCTGGCCAATATTAAACCCACCGGATACCCAATAATGAGGCATATGATGGTACATATGATTGCAAGGACAATAGAGCGCAACAATACCATAAGGTATATGGGATCCCACAGGCGTTTTATATGATCCAGAGTAAACATCAAACCCTTATCCGTGTTGACCGTAAAGGTGTAAAACAACAGCAGCAGAAAGGGTATAACGATAAATATTACCATCCAGACAAGATAGGGGTAGGAATACCAGGTCCTTTTCATTTTGCACCCACCTTTTTCATTATATGAATATCGTTGGGAAGTATGGAAATCCCAACCCTAGCCCCAACAGGTTCCATAAGAGTGCTGTGGATCATCCATTCGTATCCCGCACTCCGGACCATCATCTCATAATGTACCCCTTTGAAGGTCACCGATTCCACCTGTCCCTGCAGCATCCCCTGATCCTCGGATACCAGCTTTATATCTTCAGGCCTTACAACAACATCTACTTCCTCATTATCATCAAATCCGCTGTCGACGCATTGAAATTCCCGTCCGGCAAAATAAACCAGCTTGTCCCTGATCATTCTTCCGGGCACTATGTTGCTTTCGCCTATAAAATCAGCTACAAAGGCATTCTTAGGCTCGTTATATATCATCTCGGGAGTGCCAATCTGCTGTATCGTACCATCTTTCATAACCACTATAGTATCCGACATGGTAAGGGCCTCTTCCTGATCGTGGGTTACATAAACAAAAGTAATCCCCAGATACTTCTGGATCTTTTTCAGCTCAATCTGCATTCCCTTTCTCAATTTCAGATCCAAAGCTCCCAGCGGCTCATCCAACAAAAGCACCTCTGGTTCATTTACAAGGGCCCTCGCTATGGCAACCCTCTGCTGTTGGCCTCCGCTAAGTGAATCCACATATCTTTTCTCAAATCCCCTGAGATTGACAAGCTCCAGCATTTCAGCCACTTTTTTGTCTATAGTCTTTTTATCCATTTTTTTTATCTTCAATCCAAAGGCGATGTTTTCGGCCACATTCATATGGGGAAAAAGTGCATACCTTTGGAATACTGTGTTTACCTTTCTTTTATAGGGAGGTACATTGGTAATGTTCTTTCCTTCAAAATATACCTCTCCGGTATCCGGCTGCTCAAAGCCGGCAATAATACGAAGGGTGGTGGTTTTACCGCATCCGCTTGGCCCAAGCAGGGTAAGAAATTCATTCTTTCGTATATACAGGTTTACGTTTTTTAGCGCTTCAGTTCCATCATAATCCTTTGATACGTTTACCAATCTGATAATAGGCTCTGACATTTCGGGCCCCCCTCCTGTCAAACAAATAATAAAAATATTTTAAAAGCTGGGCGGAGATGATATCCATAATACAACCGCCTTGCTCTTCCCGGCATTTTCAATTTTGTGGACCGCAGTTGGCTTAAAATAAAAGCTTTCTCCCTTCTTAACCCTGTACTTGCGGTTGCCCAGAAAGAGATATATGCTGCCGGATATCACATAGCCGAATTCCTCGCCATCATGTGGGTCATCCTCACCGGAACTTCCTCCGACTTCCAAATGCATCAGTATCGGCTCCATCTCATTTTTCTGGGCATTGGGAATAAGCCACCTAATCGTATGATTTAACTCACAGTCCTGCTTTTCAAACACGTCCTCCTTCTTAAACACAACCTTCTCCTGGACGTTGTCGCTGAAAAAATTCTTCAAATCAGTTCCCAGGCATTCCAGGATATCAATTAATGTGGCAATGGAAGGTGACGTAAGCTCTCGCTCAACCTGCGAAATAAACCCCTTGGTCAATTCACATCTGTTAGCCAGCTCTTCCTGAGTCAAGCCGTTTTTAAGCCTTAGCTGCCTTATCTTTTCACCTATTTTCATAGATCTTTTCTCCTATAACACGGTTTTTGAGTGCTAAACTTTTTGTTTAGTGATGTTAAACCATAAAACAATTATAATTAAAGCACAAATAAAAAAATATGTCAATATTATTTTGGGAACCAGATATTGACATATTTCCCGTGTGCTTTGAAATATATTGATGTTTAGCCGAACTTAGAGCATTTCCGTAAATATCCAAAGCCAATCTTTTTGATCCTCTTCTTCCACCCTATCAGAAATCCGAAATGGCTTCATCCTCTTGTTCAATGCTGCATTTCTCTATTATCCGCCACATACCATCAAAAGGCCTGTATAAAACAAATCTTCTGCTTTCAGCCAAGGGAGCATGGGAAAAATCTACCACAACTGTGCCATCAGGATTATTTCGAACAACCGCTTTACCCGCTTCGTCCTGGCTTCCCAGACCTAACCCATCCACAATAGCAACCATAACCGGATCACCGCGCCAAGGCTGATGTCCGCTTAATTCCCAGACCAAATTCTGAGGCTCCAGGCTTCCCTCCACGATGCGCCATCCTTCCTCCGTCCTGTCAAGGGTATAAAAACCGGTGTAATAAAATATTCCCACACAAAGCTTATCGCCTACAAACTCCAGATGGCGGGTTTCAACAAAAAACCTTGCCCGTTCTTTATGCCGGCCTGCAGGGAGAAGCTTGAAAAGCTCCACGCTGGCAGTCCCCTGCCATGAGTCCAGGAAATCCTGAAAGCTGTTAACCTCACGCCATTCCACGCTCCAGTACCGGTAAGCGCGCCTGTAAGCTTCCAAACCACTGCCTACGGTACCACCTGCAGCGGCCATCTGTCTATCAGTCAAATTGGCTGCTGTTTTCAAGGTATCAAAGTAAGCAGCTATAACGGCTTCGGGAGTATCGTTCCCGTCCGGCTTTGATTCCAAAAGCATGTATTCGGATTTCTCCCCCGAGCCTTTCTCATCCAAATTACCCAAAGTCTGTGGGGACTGCTGCCGGAGATTCTCCCTTCCATCATCTATGGCTAACCCATTTATAAATATAATATAAATGGCAATAATTGCAGCAATACCGCCAATCGGGAATAATCTTACGTACACTGCAGCCTTTCACTCCTTCCGTATTGCTCATTGTTGAGTGTTCATAGTTAATATATCTCGAATTTTTTTATTTTATAAAAACATTAATTAACAATAAAAAAAGCACCCCTATGTGAGGGATGCAATACTATCCCTATCCAATATGATGATCTTCCTTTGTCCTTCCAACTTTATCCAACCCATATCCTGAAAATAAGACAGCTTCCGGCTCAGGGTCTCCTGAGCCATTCCGATATGGGATGCTAAATCTTGCTTGCTTATGTTCAAAACAACCTTTCCTTCATCATCGGCCAGATCCAGGATGGTCCGTGCAAGCCTTGCCTCAGCACCGTACAGACCCAGTTTCTCAATCAGATTCTCAGCTTTATTCAATCTGGCTCCCATCTCCTCCAATATCTTAACAGCAATGGTAGAATATTTCAGCATCAAATCCTTCAGCCTTTTTCCATCCACAATGCATACCTCTGTATCTTCCAAAGCCTGAGCATTATCCGGCAAAAGCCCGTGGACAAACAGGGACAGTTCCCCCATAAAATCTCCCGGTCCCAGCACCCTAATTGCCTGTTCCCTGCCTGTTTCGGATATTCTGCTTATTTTAACCTTACCCCTGTGAATAATAAAAAGCTTATCCCCCTTTTCTCCGGCCATATAGATCATTTCTCCTTTTTGAAAGCTCTTGCTGTAGGTGATGTTTCCCACCTCTCTCATTTCCTCATTGTTCAGGCCGCAGAATATGGGAACCAGTTGTATGCAGTTCTGTTCTTTTCCGTTATGTTTACAGCTGAAATCCATAATAACCCCCAATTTATATTATTTTCAGCATTTCCATCCCTCTTTGTATTGTTTCACAGCTCTTTTACAAACCTTCTTCCAAATTCTCTGCACTCATTCAATGCCCGATCATCGGGATACCACATTGCTCTTATACCATCATTCACTACGGAAAAACCGGCCTCGTTCAGTTTACTGGTGATAATTTTAGTACTCTCGCCGCTCCATCCATAAGCTCCGAAAGCAGCCCCCTTTTTATTCGTGAAACCTAATCCCTTCATCATCTCCAGAAGTCCCGCTATCGAAAATGCTATACCTCTGTTGATGGTCGGTGAGCCTACCAGAATGGCTTTGGATTTAAATACCTGGGTTATGATATCATTTTTATCGTGCTTTGCAGCATTAAATTGCTTAACTACGATACCGTTGTCGGCATCCTTTATCCCCTCAGCAATGGCTTCGGCCATCTTTCTGGTACCATTCCACATGGTGTCATATATAACGGTTATCTGATTTTCCTGATAGTCATTTGCCCACTCCAGGTATTTGTTTACAATCTGAAGGGGATTGTCCCTCCATATCACACCATGACTGGTACATATAATATCGACGGGCAGTTTCATGTCCAGCAGTTCATGGATCTTATTCCTTACAAACCGGCTGAAGGGAGTCAGTATGTTGGCATAGTACTTCATTGCCTCATAATACAGCTCATCGGTATCAACCCTGTCATTAAACAGCTCTTCAGTCGCATAATGCTGTCCAAAAGCGTCGTTGCTGAACAGTATGTTCTCACCGGTCATGTATGTAAACATGCTGTCAGGCCAATGAAGCATCCTGGCTTCAACAAATATGAGCTTGCTTTCCCCTATATCCAATGTATCGCCGGTTTTAACCTCCACGAAGTTCCAATCCTTATGGTAATGCCCCTTTAGCGATTTGACAGCATTGGCTGTGCAATATATGGGAGTATCCGGTATCTCCTTCATCAGGGCTACCAAAGCACCGCTGTGATCTATCTCTCCGTGATTTATAACTATGTAGTCAATTTCCCTAAGATCCATCACCTTTTTCAGGCTATCAACAAATTCCTGTTCATACGGCTTCCATACGGTATCGATCAATACTGTCTTCCTGTCCCTTATAAGATATGCATTGTAGGTTGAACCCCTGTGGGTTGAAAACTCATCGCCATGAAATCTTTTTAGCTCCCAGTCTACCTTCCCTACCCAGGTAACCTTACCGGTTATCTTTCGTGTCATGTCAGCACCTCCCGATATATATTGTTTTATTTTACAGCTATACTATTAATACACCCATCCATCAAATTCAAAACCTGCTTGTGCATCATGCTAAGGATGGGGCTTAAGCTCCGATCCCATTGACTTTGAACAAAAAAGAATCCACCACTGATAGCAAAAGCGGTGGAATTTTTTTATAATGTGGCTCACTTCAGCCGTTCTTTAAGGCTGAATATTTCATCTCTTAGCTTGGCAGCTTTCTCGAACTCAAGGGCTTCTGCCGCAGCTTTCATTTCATCCGCCAGCTTTTTAATGCGGGCAGTTATTTCTTCAGTTGACAGTACCTTTTCTACATGATATTCGGCAGGTTGCTCGGCCACCTTGGTCACCTCTATAATATCGTGTATTTCCTTTTCAACGGTCTTGGGAGTGATCCCATGCCTCCTGTTGAATTCCATCTGAAGCCGGCGCCTCCGATTGGTTTCATCGATAGCCCTTCGCATAGAATCGGTAATGTTGTCGGCATACATTATCACTTTACCGTTTACATTCCTTGCAGCCCTTCCGATGGTCTGTATCAGGGAAGTCTCGGAACGAAGAAAACCTTCCTTGTCGGCATCAAGTATGGCCACCAGGGAAACTTCCGGAAGATCCAACCCTTCCCTGAGCAGGTTTATACCTACAAGGACATCAAACTCCCCTTTCCGCAGATCCCTGATTATCTCCATTCGTTCAATGGTATCAATGTCGGAGTGAAGATACCTCACTCTTATATCCATCTCCCTCAAATAATCGGTAAGGCTCTCGGCCATCTTCTTTGTCAAGGTGGTAACCAGCACCCGTTCATTATTTTTGGTACAGCGGCGTATCTCACCAATCAGATCATCAATTTGTCCCTCAATAGGCCGCACTACCACCTCGGGGTCCACCAAGCCGGTGGGCCTAATAATCTGCTCCACAACCCGGGTTGATTTGCTTAGCTCGTACTGACCCGGGGTTGCGCTAACGTAGATAACCCGGCAGATCTTTTTTTCAAACTCCTCAAAGGTGAGAGGACGGTTGTCATAAGCGGCAGGCAGCCTGAAACCATACTCGACCAGATTATCCTTCCTGGAACGATCCCCCGCATACATGCCCCTAAGCTGGGGTATGGTCACATGGGATTCATCTATAAACATCAAATAATCACCGGGGAAATAATCCAAAAGGGTATAAGGAGGCTCACCCGGCTTTCTTCCGTCCATATACCGGGAATAGTTTTCAATACCGCTACAATAGCCAATCTCGCGCATCATTTCAATATCGTAGTTGGTCCGCTGAAGCAGGCGCTGTGCCTCCAACAGGCGGCCCTGATTCCTCAGCTCATTTACCCGTATGTCCAGATCCCGTTCAATCTGAGCGATTGCCCGTTCCAGCCTTTCACGAGATGAGGCATAGTGGGAAGCAGGAAATATGGCCACATGGTTGCGATAACCCAAAATCTCCCCGGTCAAGACATCAATTTCCGTAATCCTGTCAATCTCGTCTCCGAAAAACTCCACCCTAATAGCCCGCTCGGATGAACTGGCCGGAAAAATCTCAACTACATCTCCTCTGACCCGAAAGGTACCCCGTACAAAATTTATATCATTGCGCTGATATTGAATATCGACAAGCTTTCTCAAAACCTCATCCCGATCTTTTCTCATCCCCGGCCTTAACGACAAGGTAAGCTCCCGATACTCCACAGGATTTCCCAAACCGTAAATGCACGATACACTGGCCACAATGATGACATCTTCCCGTTCAAATAAGGCGGAGGTGGCCGAATGACGAAGTTTGTCTATTTCTTCGTTTATCGAAGCATCCTTCTCAATATACATATCGGTAGAGGGCACATATGCTTCGGGTTGGTAATAATCATAATAGCTCACAAAATACTCGACGGCATTATCGGGAAAAAAGAACTTAAATTCACTGCATAACTGTGCAGCAAGGGTTTTGTTATGGGCAAGAACCAATGTGGGTCGTTGAAACCGCTCAATTATATTGGCCATGGTAAAGGTCTTACCGGAACCCGTCACTCCCACCAGGGTCTGATATCTTTCACCCTTTTCCAATCCCTCTACCAAAGCATCAATCGCCTTGGGTTGATCACCCCGCGGTATGAAGTCCGATCTCAGCTTAAAACCCATTGAATCCACACTCCTTTGGGCTTTTATTATACCACATTCAAAGCGATATTGACATTCATATATATTGGCTGCTTCATAAAGAACGTAATTGTATCGCATCGCAAAGGCCATAGAAGTTGATAACACAATACAAAAAAATCTTGCATCTCATTTATCCAAAAAATATAATAATATACGCTAAATTTTTTTGGAAGTGATGGAATAATGCAAATGGTTTATGTTGATTTCGACCATGAAATACCCCGCTATGTCTATACGGGATGTGCCAATTGCTCCAGCGTTATGGGAATAAGCATGTGCAGCATTACCAACAGGGGATGCTGTTACTATTACCCCAAGTATACCCTTGTTGATATACAGAAAATGGCCAGGACTCTGGAGGGCCTGACATTCCTGAACTCGATAATACAGCTGCCAACCAGGGAAGTAGAACCTTTCCGAATAATTGCCAAAGGCTATTTCGACCGGAAGAGCTACAATGAATACATCATGGGAAAGAACCGGCTCAATATCAGCAATATACAGGATCATTCCATATTTTTCAAAGCATGCCCCTTTGTGAAAAGCGGTTTCGGCTGTACCCTGCCTCCTCGCTACCGTACGTACGTGTGCAATTTCTTTCTATGCGATGAAATTATACAAAGCATTAAAACGAAGAATTGCTTCGAAGTCTATATCAGAGAGCGGGAAAGGTATGTGCGATGGATAGAATGGGAAAATACATCATTAATGAAAATACTGCAGGAATATAAGGTGGATCTTATAAAGGATTGGGAAGGCAGCATAAGAATATTGCAGGACATACCGCTGAATATCTACGAGTTTCCGAAACTGCATCCCATAGTTGTGGACACGGGATCCAGCAGGGGAGCCTGAAATTCCGCCCTGCTTCTCATTGACGTGAACCTAATATGATATTTAAGAGATATAAACATGCCAATTGGCTATGCCGATTTTCTCCTGTTACCCCTGAGCTTATTCCAAAGCCTTATTATTACCCCCTTCTGTTCCTCTATCCGGAAATACTTACCTGTATTTCGAGGAACAAAAACAAGGCCCAAGCTATCGATCCCATTGGCGTAATCGGTATATTCAAAGGAGAGGACCGAATCCCCCCGCTTTACGTCCACCCAAACTATATAGAGATATTCACCCAGTGCCTCATATAGCATCTCCTGACTGCTGATGCTTTTCCCGTTCACATTTAACAGGATATCTCCCCGCTTTATCCCCATCTTTTCAGCAGGTGACTCGGGCAGCACCTCCAGGACCCTTAGCCCGACCCAGGGAACGCCAAAGGCTGGTTCCCCTCTCAGCTGCCTTTTTTTCCCTACAATTACCAAAAGCTCGTGAAATAAAGGAACGCTTACCGCCGCAACATACTTAAGCCAGTAAACCCTGGATGAGACTATGGCCAAAGTCAATACCGATATGCTGTATACGGCAAGCCACAAACCCGATTCCCGTGCCCTTTCATCGGGCAGCCGGGTAATGGCTATATCACCGTACCCCAGTACGGCTACGATGGGGAATAGAGCGTAAACCTGAGACACATTTTGAGACCTGAACAAAGGCCACCAATCGGGCATGCTCACTCCACCGCCGTTTGCAGCCAGTTGAGCACCGGCATACGGAATAACCAATACCACCAGCGGTATAGGCCATACCTTCTGTAACAGATATGCACCAACCGGCTGCAATTTGTCGTGTTCCACCCATACCGGCAAACTGTCCCTGTGTCCGTCAGCCAATATCAGCATGCTCTCCATGAGATGCAACACCCCTATAAGAGCGATAAGGGCGGATACGTCTATTTTAGGCCATCCCGTCAATAGATTCGCCAGCGATATAATGCCCCCCGCATAGGAGAAACACATATAGCGCTGGTTAAACAACATCAAAATAAGCGCCAGAGGCCACACAAACAAAACAGCCTGATAATCAATTGTGATACCAATAAGCACTATGAGCAAACTGGCTATAAGGCCTATTAGCATACCGAAAAAAACCACATTAACCAGCTGAGTGCTGACGGGACTGCGGAGAAAACCCAGCCAATACTCTTCCAGTTGGGCATTTCTTCTTATGCGAAAGTACGTAAACATAACCACTATAATGAAGAATAAACTGGTTATCGAATGGGCAAACGAGGTAACAAGCATCTTTATAAAGGCCAAATTAAAGCCCTCCTCAAACTATCATTGAAGCTTTTTTCTCAGCTCATCAATTGCCCTTTGTAACTGATTGTCAAGCTCAACAGGCAACTCGTCATTGGGGTTCTCCGTCATGAATTCTATGGCTTCCTGGCTTATTTCAACCTCAATATCCGGAACAATTCCTTCCCCGTGAATATCCCGTCCCTTTGGTGTGAAATATTTGGAGGTTGTGATCTTCATAGCTGAACCGTCATCGAAAGGCCCCCTCAGGCCTTGAACAAGCCCCTTCCCATAAGTGGTTTTACCAATGATGGTTCCTACTCCGTAATCCTGGATCGCCCCTGCCAGCACTTCAGAAGCGCTGGCGCTGTATTCGTTGACCAGCACAACCAGGGGTAATCCCAATTGTTCCTTTGATGAATGGTATTCTTCCCGCTTGTGCTGCCTGTTCTCACTGTAAACGATCAAGCCTTCCGGAAGCAGCATATCGGCAATCGCGGTACATGCATCCAGCAGACCACCGGGATTGCCCCGTAAATCCAGAATAAGCCCTTTCATATTCTGATCGCTCAGCTCTTTGATGGCATCCCTGAAGTTTTTGGGCGATTTCTCATCAAACTGATACAGATTTATATAACCGATATCTTCATCAATCATTTTGTAATCCATATCCGGAATCTCAATGATTGCTCGCTCCAGGGTAAAGTCGATTAATTCCTCTCCTCTGAGAACCGTTATGGTGACTGTGGTGCCCGGCTCGCCTCTCATCATTCTTACGGCTATTTCAAGCTTGCTGCCGTCCACATCGGTATCCTCTACCTTAACAATCTTGTCCCCCTGCAGGATACCCGCCCTGGCTGCAGGACTATCCTTAAAAGCTTTTAAAACGCTAATATTATTATCCTCTTCATCCACGCTTACCAACAGACCGATTCCGGCGTAACTTCCCTGAGTTTGTATAATAAAATTCTTATACTCTTCCGGGGTAAAGTAAGTCGTATAGGGGTCGTCCAAAGCTTCTGTCATCCCCTTAACAGCGCCAACAAATAGCTCATCCCAATCGGGTTCTTCGATGTAATCCCTTTCAATAACCTGCCTTACCTGCTCCAGCATTTCGTATTTTTTTAACAGTTCGTATACTTCCCGCTTTACTATAAACCTGTCCCCGCTTTGTATATCAAGAAATTTGCTTACTTCAAACGTCAGGAAGGATGAAAAAAAAGCTGTTACAAGGATTATAACAACCGCGCCAAATGCCGCAGCTCTTTTACTAATCATTAATAAAGTTTCCTCCTCCTAAGCCTTAGGATGCTTGTACACACACCTGATAATCACTAAGGTCAAAATTCTACTATATTATATCACACTTATGGACTTGTTTTCAAAAATAATATACATGTTTTCACAACGCATTTATATGGATGTCTGACGGAAAACAAATAAAGAAACGGTTCACAAAAAAGAAAAGACTGAGTCCGAAATACATTCCGGCTCAGTACTTATTATAACAATTACACATGGACTGTATTTAAAGTTCAACGCCCAAGATACGGCAGAGGATCCACCGGCACACCGTCCTTCCGGACTTCAAAGTGAGCATGGGGACCGGTGGATACTCCGGTACTTCCCACTTTAAGAACTGCCTGTCCACGCTTTACCTGCTGGCCGGTCGAAACCAGAATTGCTGAACCGTGGGCATAAAGGGTGGTCATACCCCCACCATGCTCGATTATTACGCAATTGCCGTATCCCCCATACCAACCTGCAAATATCACGGTCCCATCAGCCGCTGCAACAAAATTCTTTCCGTATATGCTTTCATCGTTGTTGGAACCGATGTCTATTCCGCTATGTAGCTTTCTCGTTCCGTAAACCGGATGAATACGGTATCCAAAATATGATGTAATCCTGTAAAACCCCGGAACCGGCCAGGCCAGCGTCCCCCCCGTATATTTACTGCCGGATCCGGAATCAGAACCCGACTGGTTTCCCTTGCCTCCATCTCCCCGGCTTTGCTGTTCCTTCTGTTGCTGTTCCCGCTGTTTCCTTAGCTGCTCTTCCCTTTGCCGCCTTAACTCCAGTTCCCGCAATAGCTGCTGTATAAGTTTTTCCAGCTCTTGAGAAGTCTTATCCAGCTCTTCCAACTGCTGCTCATATTCCTGCTCCTGTTTTTTCAGCTGCTGCAGCAGAGCATTTTTCTCCTCCCGCTTGTTCTCAATCTGCTTTTTCTGAGCGGCAACCGCCTGTTTCTTTTCGGCAATTATCTGCTCCTTCTCCTCCAGTTCGGTACACTTCTGATCTATCCGCTCCCGACATGCCTCCAATTTTTCCAATACCTGCAAATCAAAGGCCAACAGGCGTTTAACCATGATCAGCCGATCCAGGAACTGGTTGATACTCCTTGCCTCCAACAGCAGTTCCAAATATGAGGATACACCGTTCATATAGATTGTCCTTACCCGTTCGGCCATTAGCTTTTCCTGTTTTTGGGCATCCTTAATCGCCTGTTCCAGCTCCTGACGCGCCTTTTCCAACTCCTCCTGAGTAGCCTTCAGATCCTGTTCAAGCTTTTCCAGCTCTTTTTCCTTTTCAACAATCTGCCGGTCAATGGATTCCAACTGGACCATTACATTCTGCTGCTGCTGTTGTACCTGTTTTATATTCTCTTCCGTCTCTTTCTTTTCCCGATTTACTTCATTCAGTTCCTGTTTTTTGTCGTCAATATCAGAATAAGCCATAACATTGGTGGTCGCAGCAAATAAAAGCATAACCGCTAACAATACAGCCACCGCTCGCTTCATAATATCACCCCATCCCAGCATTATACCTGCTATTATACCTTAAGATGTTTGCGAATCGATATACAACTGGCCATTATTCCAACGCAAACACCCACCATCATAGAAATAACAAGAACGGGAAACATGATTTTATCCATGGGCAGCAGCTTAAATATTCCCAGATATCCCCACTTAACGTCTATATAGCCGCTCCGGTCTATCATCAGCTTATATACGCCAACCACCAGGCAGGTGGACAGCAATGCGCCTATCATTCCCAGGACCATCCCTTCGATTATAAACGGCCATCGGATAAACCAGTCAGTCGCACCAATATATTTCATGATATTAATTTCTTTTCTTCTCGAATAGACGGTCAGCCTCACGGTGTTGCTTATGACAATTACGGCAACAACAGCCAAAATAGCAACAATCAAAGCACCGAATATTCTTATACCCCGGGCAAACCATCCGATAAACTCAGCCACCCTGCTACTGTAGTTTATGTCATCTACGGCAGGAATGGCCCTTACCCGTTCCACTATGTCCTCCACATACTCGGGTTTTTGTATTTTTATCAAAAATGAATCGGGCAACGGATTGTTTTCCCCTGAATATCCCTCCAGCAACTTACCCTTGTCTCCTAGTTCCGTCCTCCATTTATCCAATGCCTCCTGCTTTGACACAAATACTATTTCGTAAACCCCTTCCCAGCTTCTTATGTTGTTTTCTATCGTAAGCCTCTGTTCCTCGGTTGTTTCATCCTTTAAATATATGGTTATCTCCATCTTGGACTCCATATTCTCGACCATAACATCCAAGTTGAAAGCAATAACAAGAATCAATCCCAGGACGAACAGGGCGACCATAATGGCAGTTATCGATGCCAGCGCCATAACCCGGTTTCGAAGGATATTTTGGAACCCGTTGCGAATATAAAAACCCCAGCTCCTAAAGCTCATCAAAATATCCCCCTTCCCGTTGATCCCTTACCAGGATACCCTTGTTAAACTGTATTACGCGTTTTCGCATTGCGTTGACAATATTTTTGGCATGGGTGGCTACCATGACGGTGGTACCCCGTTTGTTTATCATGCTGATAATCCGCATTATATCCATTGAAGTGACAGGATCCAGATTGCCGGTGGGTTCATCTGCAATAAGCAGGGACGGATTGTTAACCAGAGCCCGGGCTAAGGCCACCCTCTGCTGCTCACCACCCGATAACTGATGAGGATAGTCATGGGCCTTTGAGCCCAGTCCTACCAAACCCAGCACAGCAGGCACCTGCCTGCGAATTTCCCTTCCGGAAGCTCCGACGATCTCCATAGCAAAAGCCACATTCTCATAAGCCGTTTTATCGGGTAACAGCCTGAAATCCTGAAAAACCACTCCCATCTTACGCCGATAATAGGGAATTTCTCTCCTCTTCATTGCCGTTATGTCCACACCATCAACAAAAATGCTACCGCTTGTTGGTTCTATTTCCTTAAGAAGCAATTTTATAAGGGTGGTCTTGCCTGCTCCACTGGCGCCGACGATAAACACGAATTCGCCATTCTCTATTTCAAAATTTACATTGTAAAGCGCATACACACCATTAACATACATCTTAGATACATTCTGAAAAACAATCAATAAAAACACTCCCGTTTCTGCTTCTCTAACATCATCATAATCTTGAAAGTAACTGCATCATGGAAGTTTCTTAAATCCAACCCCAATGCCTTTTGTACCTTGTCCAATCGATAAACCAGGGTATTCCGATGAATATATAATTGTCTTGCGGTTTCACTCAAATTCAAACTGTTCTCAAAAAATTTTTCAATGGTAGTGAGCATTTCATCATTGAGCACTTTTTTTGTCTCCTCATCAAAAATTGTTTGATAGTATTTTCTGGAGATCTCCCTCGGAATCTCATGTAGAAACCGCTCCAACAGCAATGCATCATAATGATATACCCGGCTGTCGCCGTCATACATCATGCCCACTTCTATGGCTTGCATAGCTTCCATATATGATTCTCTAATCCGATATATGTTAGGCTTGCATCTTCCGATTCCAATACAAACCTTGACAGCAGTCTCATTAATTATGGTTTCTTCTATAGCTTCAGCGAGCTGGAATAACTCATCCTCCTCCGTATCATCCGACACCAGTTTAACCAATACTATTGTTCTGCTGTCAAACAGCAATAGAATATCCTCCTGAGTTTTGGGAAAAACCTTTATCATAATTTTATATGCCTGATCAGCCCCCATATCATCGGTCCGAATAATAACAATGCAACGCGCCTTGTCAGGCTCCAGCTTGTAATCCTGAACCAGTTCCTGAAGCTCTAGAATCGGCACATCATCCATCAAAATCCGCCGGATGATCTCTTCCTTGTTCATCTTTTTTGTCGTTGACTTCAAATACAGCTCAATCAGAGAAGATATAAGCATGCAATAATTTCTGGTTGTTTTGTTGGTCCCATCCATAGCTATATAATAGCTGTCGGTCCTGTCCACCGTAAACCGCATATATGTTCTGCCATTATGAATAAATATTCCTCTGCCGTCATTTATACCATTGCCCTTTACCACAGGCTCTTCTCTGCCAATCCGCTTTTTGTTGCAGCTGGCAACGATCTCCCCCGTCGAATCGACAATATCCGTAGTGATCTGAATATTCCTCACAACTCTGTCAAGAAGTTTTTGCATTCTTTGCGCTGTTTGCATATTATCACCTGTTATAAGTATACATTAGTTTAGCATATAAAAAAAGCAGAAATATTACCCAATATAGTAATATTTCTGCTTTTATGTGAAAAAATCCTTTTTTTATTCAAAATTCGCTTTCAATTATTTTCTATCTTGTCAGTATGGCCTCCTCAGTATCCTTATCGAAGAAGTGCAGCCTGTTGGGATCGAAAGCGATCTTGATTGTATCGCCAACTCTGGCGGTAGACCTTGGGTCGACCCTGGCTATCAGGTTGTTACCGCTCACCGTCAGATACAGGTAGGTCTCGGAACCCATCAGCTCAACAACATCCACATATGCTTTTACGGTACTGTCGGTAGCGCTTTGCAAGAATATCTCTTCGTCGTGGAGGTCTTCAGGCCGAATACCCATAATAACCTCTTTGCCAATGTAGGACTGATCCTTGAACTTCCTTATCTTGCCGGCCGGTACCTTGATCTTGTTGCCATTGAACACAGCAAAAACATCGTCGCCTTCTTTTTGCAGTACTACATTAATAAAGTTCATCTGAGGACTTCCGATAAAACCGGCTACAAACAGATTGGTGGGATAATCATAGAGATTTTGAGGTGTATCTACCTGCTGAATGAATCCGTCCTTCATAACAACGATTCGCGAACCCATGGTCATAGCCTCGGTCTGGTCGTGGGTAACGTATATAAACGTCGTCTGCAGCCTCTGATGCAGTTTCGTAAGCTCGGTTCTCATCTGAACCCTTAACTTGGCGTCCAAGTTGGATAGCGGCTCGTCCATCAAGAATACTTTTGGTTCACGAACGATAGCACGACCTACAGCCACCCTCTGTCTCTGACCACCGGACAGGGCCTTTGGCTTTCTGTTCAACAGATGTTCAATATCC
>LFSE01000008.1 GCA_001513075.1 Clostridiales bacterium DTU074
ATATGAAAAAGGTGAACAATGGCTGGAAGCGCTGATTGATTATCTGACCGGCAACCTTGTAATGTTGCGAAACTTCATATCCGATGAACTGCCCGCCATAAACTTGGTCGAGCCCGAGGGCACCTATCTTGCATGGCTGGATTTCAGCAAATTCGGGCTTTCCGACCAGGAGCTGGAACAAGTTTTAATACACAAGGCAAAAATCTGGCTGTCTTCCGGGCCGACATTTGGAGCAGGAGGCCACGGTTTTCAGCGCTTCAATATTGCTTGCCCACGCTCTATCCTTCAAGAAGGGCTTAACCGCCTGAAGGAAGCGTTTAATGGCATTTAGAGAATCGCATTTCTGAGCATCAAAGCTATTCCGGCAATAATTATGTATAATCCGGGTTTAATACAATACCCGGATTATATCTTTTATTTTTTATATTTCTCTAATCGGTACTACTTTTTTCTTTTTTTATTACAGCACAGCAAGCTGCCAATTGGTTCTGCCCGAACTCTATCCATCACAGATTAGTTATACAGCATATTGTTAATGGTGGCAGCATTTACACCGGTATTTATCAGCGACTGAAGTTTATTGAAAGCCTTTGCCGGCTCGCCAATAAGTATATATCCAGCAAACAAGCCGTTACGGAATACAAGTTTGGAATAGAAAAATCGCTGTTTGTCAATTTTCCGGTCTATCTCAATTGTTGCAAAGAAACGTAATAGTATATTCAATCTATGAAAGGCTTTGATTCCTTACGACAGAATGTTGTAAAAATGAAAGAGCCTTTTTTTGTCTTCGGGAATAACAAGGGAAAACGCGTTAGTTAACATTAGTAAAAGCGTCAGGAACGGGCACCCATTGATATGCGAGGAAGAAATTATAACAGCAGATGGCGTGCCCCAAGACGGCGGGCTGGTGGATGTTTTTCCGGAAAAGCCTTTATGGATACCGGCTTTTATAACAATGCCAGCAAGATAACCGTCCAGCTTATTTCACGCAATGCCAACGATGTATTTGACGCGCGCTTTTGGCGTCACCGTGTGGAATATGCCGCCCGTTACCGTAAAACCGTTATGCCCGGTACTGACTTCGCTTGTTGCCGCCTTATTCATGGTTAGGCTGATCAGCTGCCCGGGCTGACAGCGGATCGCTACGGTAGTATTCTGTCAGCACAGATTACCTGCCTAGGCATGGAACTTATGAAAGATACGGTTTATCGTGCTCTTTGGGATGTACTTACCGAAATGGGTGAAACCATCACCGGCATTTATACACGCAATGACATTGCGCTGCGCACACGTGAAGGGTTGCCGGAGTATAAAAGGTGGTACCAATCAGATGGCATACCTGTGCCTGATTCTGCCGTAACCGAGATATGTGAAAATGGCATACAATTATCAAATTCGCAAATACCCTGGTTTTCCGATATGGCCTGATATTTTCATTGCGGATATTTTATGCCTAACACATCAACAATAAGATGCTGCAAAGCTTTCATCGGACTTGGTATAGGTATGTCAAGAACGTACATTAATCCTAACGTGAAGGCAATAGTATACAGGATAAAAAAAGCTGTAAGCTCCCTCCACTCCCTCCTTTTAATAAGCTGAGGAACATTAATGATAATGATTAAAGCATAAATCAATAAAAGGAATATCATGTCTCCCCATCCCCTTCTAACTTCGGTAAGCCGCGGATTTTTGCAATTAATAATGACAAGGGCGGGATAACAAACATAAGAGGGGCAGAATATATTATACCCGCATTTTGCGTAATCATAGCATGATCTACAGGTGATTGGAAAACAGTAGCTGCAATTATTACCTCGATGCTAGCCAAAGGTAAGACCAGCGGCAAATATGTCTTTAAACCGAATAATTGCGAAAGTGATATTAACAATGCATAAAAGAAAAGGCTGCATTTGAAAAATATTAATACTGTCTGCGCAATTCCTATTAGAAAATCCATCCTTGTTAATACAGTCCCAATATCAATGAGACGTATTGACTGGAACGACGGTGAAGTCCATATACATTGTGTTCTGCCTAAAACCGCTGTATTCCTAACAGACACAATAAGAAGGCTTATCGCACCAATTAATAACCCAATAAAAGTATTTTTAACCATATGCTCAGTATTATTTAAACACCCCATAATTACAAGGAAAACAAGCGTTTCTCCAAATGGAATGGCCGACATGATATGGATACCCTGAAATATTCTTGCAAATGGCAATTCAAAAAACGGTAAAAAATTGGAGAAATCCATTTGGTCAATCAGAAGGATGAATGTACTTATTATTACAAAGATTCCGGTAACCACAAACAAATGGCTTACCCTTGCCAATACTTCTATACCTTTAATAGCAGCATATGCACAAGTTACAGTAAAAACTATCAGCAGGAAAATAAAAGGTGCATCCGGCATCAAAAAAGTTATATACAACTCACCTACATCGCGAATATTAAAGGACAAAGTCATTAATAAAAAGAAAATATAATATACAGATACAGCTTTACCTATAAAACGGCCATATACAATATCATTAATCTGAACCAGATTCATCCCATGAAACCTTTTTGCAAGCACTACATAGGAAAGAAAAAAAGGGGCAGTTAGAGCCAAGCCTGCTAAAATAACCATCCATGTTTGATGTTCGGTTATTCCTACTGTAAAATCTATCAGTAAAACCGAGCCTTGCACAAAACCGGCAATCAGGAAAAGCAACTGCCGGCTGTTTATTTTTCCTTTTTCAATGCTCATATTATTTCCCTCTCTTACTTGGCACTGCCGGTTTTTTTAATAAATCGGTTTTTATTATCTTTGTTTCAACGTCAATTCGTAATTCAATATTCGGATATATATCGTCCCATTTGTTCTCTAACATCCTCCACTCATTGCTGTATTTTTTATGCAGCATTTCACCAAAACCAAATATATCGGCGTTTAATTCCCTGGATTTATGAAAGGCTGCCATTATTTCCTGCCGAATAATTTCAGCCGAAGCCTTTTGCATTTTTTCAAACGCCGAATTGGTTGCCAGGTTTTCGGTTGTAATCTGTTCTGAAAGGCTTGATTCCTCCTTAATTATTACATGAATTACAATTTTGCCATCTTTAATTTCCGGCGTTACTTTGCTTTTAGCTTTTATAATTTCCAAAACAGCGTTTCCCTGTCCACCAGGTGAAGAAATAAGTATCACGCCGCTTTTTACTTTGCCTAGCACCCACAAAAGTCCCCGGACTTCATCTCGGTTTAGTTTGCCCACCATTTTGCCATTTTTGAAGACAGCCATACCTGACACATAAATATCCTTTTCCTCCTTATTTCGTAAAACACTGACTAAAGGTGCCAACGGAGCTGTGGTAGCACTCATCAGACATTCAGCAAAATCCTTCATATTCACTTTATACAAGTGGGAGGTAAAACCATAATTCTTGACCAGCTTTGCAATATTGACAGCAGGAAACTTTTCAGTTTCGGGTTTTATATCCATAACGTCTGAAGCTCGATCCTCGGCAACAAGAATCAATGCAGCAGGTCTCATTTCATGGGCGCGCAAAAAGAAATCAATGTATTTCTGCAAACCCTCTGCAGCTATATCCTTCCCAAAAACCACAACTTGATTGTGCGACACAAATAACCTGTTTCCTGTCTTGTTTGTTATTTGTCTTACCGCGTCAAAAATTGATCTTCCCGTGCTTGAAACATTCCAAAATGCCTTGCTCTCTTCTCCACCATCATTTCCTGATCTTCCCACTTTTCCCTCTTTTACTATCTGTGCTGTCAGTAAAACGTTTCCCGTGCTCTCATCCTTATCAACTCCCATTCCTATCACAATTTCCAAATCATTTATTTCTCTTCCGCCCGAACAGCCGGATAAGACAAACAACACAAAAAAACATGAAATCACTTTCATAATTGATATATCCATCTTTTTTTTCATTGCAATCTCGCTCCTGTTAGAATCTTAGTCGTCTCCCTTATATGGCGATGGCATTAAATCCGGACTTTGGCTGTAGGAATCGAAATCGCTCCAGATGATAGCCTTGGGACGCTCTGACATTGTCCACAGCGGCATTCTTATAAAAACATCCTTTAGCCCCGAAAAATTTAGCGGTGCAATTGGCCATAAATACGGTACTCCAAAAGATCTTAAAGATGCGAGATGAAGCAATGTTACCAAAAGACCCATAATTACACCAAAACCACCGGCAAGTCCGGCAAGTGCAAGATAGATATATCGCAGTATCGTTCCGGAGCCGGTCTGTGCAGGAACAGCAAAGCTTGCAATGGCTGTTGAAGATACAACAATAACCATGATAGGGCTTATAAGACCGGCCTCAACAGATGCCTGACCAAGTACAAGGGCCCCAACAATGCCAATAGTTTGTCCTACCGGCTTCGGCAATCGCACACCAGCTTCTCTCAAAATATCAAAGGTAAACAACATCAAAAAGGCTTCCAATATTGCCGGAAAAGGTACCCTTTCACGCCCTTCCGCTATAGATATCAATAGCTGGGTAGGTATCAGTTCCTGATGAAAAACAGTCAATGCCACATAAATTGCAGGCCCTAAAGTACTGATAATATAGGACAAAAACCTAATTATTCGCATAATGCTTGCAAGAAACGGTCTGGTATAATAATCTTCTACGCTTTGAAAGCTTTCAATAAACACCATGGGCACTATAAGGGCAAAAGATGTACCATCGACCAAAATAGCAGCGCGACCTTCGAGTATTTTTGCTACAACCTTGTCAGGTTTTTCGGTATTTGATATTGTGGAAAAAATAGAATAGGGATTATCTTCAATAAATTGTTCAATATACCCTGATTCCAGAATCGCATCGATTTTTATTCTGTTTAATCTTTTTCTGATCTCTTCAATCAGTTTAGGATTGACCACACTTTTTATATATACAACATATACATCCGTTTTTGATTTATCACCAATAATAAATTTTTCAACACATA
>LFSE01000119.1 GCA_001513075.1 Clostridiales bacterium DTU074
GGGTGTTATGGTAGAATGGTTTTCAAAGGGTCAGTATCTGTTTCCCAGGGGAGCGGTGGCTAAGGTTATCGATTTATATACCGGCAAATCGTTTTATATGAAGCGGACTGGCGGAAGAAATCACGCCGATTCGGAGCCGATTAGCGAAAAGGATGCAAAAACCATAAAGGAAATCTGGGGTGGCTGGAGCTGGGAGCGAAGGCCGGTTATAGTTGAAATTGGAGGCGTGCGGGTTGCGGCTTCAATGCACGGGATGCCCCATGCCTATGACACCATTTCCGGGAATGGAATGGATGGGCATGTGTGCATTCACTTTTATAAGAGCAAAACCCATATTCACAATCGCGAGTGTCCTGATCACCAGGCTGCTGTCAGAAAGGCGGCAGGAAAATGATGCGGAAGCCCTGTAATGGGCTTCTGTTTATGTTGTATGGCCGGATATTTGATGGTTTGTCCGGCTTACATATGCAGTTTTTGTATAAAATGGTTTTGTTATGGCAAGAGTAATTACGGGTGAGAAGTATGGATAAAACCATGCCCCGGTTTAAAATTGCCATATTCGGCTTTATTGCCGGGCTCTGTAACGGGCTGTTTGGCTCGGGAGGCGGGACTGTTGTTGTGCCTGCCATGGTTCATTTGGCTAATATGAAGGAGCATGATGCCCATGCTACGGCTTTAGCCATTATCCTGCCTTTGACGGTTGTAAGTTCATTTGTTTATTTTAGAAGTGGTTTTTTTCAATGGGATGTGATTTGGGAGGTGGCAGCTGGCGGGGCCATAGGCGGTTGCATCGGTGCGTGGATTTTAAACCGTATATCGACTTATTGGCTGCGTAAAGTATTCGGGTTCTTTATGATAATTGCTGCTATAAGGATGATCATATAATGCTGCTTTTCTTCATTGGATTGGTGTTTGGAGTCATAAGCGGGATGGGGATAGGCGGAGGTACAATTCTGATTCCGGCTTTAATATTTTTAGCCGGCATATCTCAACAGGCAGCTCAAGGTGTAAACCTGGCAGCTTTTTTTCCCACAGCTGTTTTTGCGATTTATCTTCATATCAGGAACGGATATATTCGTTACAGGATAGCTTTCTATATGTTTTTATCGGGATCAATAGGCGCTTTTTTGGGTGCAATGGCTGCGGCCTGCATATCTACCGGAGTTTTACGCAGACTGTTTGGGATTTTTCTGCTGATCATGGGGATATACGAATTCACACGTGGCGGTGGAAATAAAAGGCAGAAATAAATAATGTGAAAGAAAGTATAACATTTATTTTTGAGATATGTTATAATTGACGGAGATGTTTTTTATATTTTTTTTTCTGTTAATGAGGGGAGGGTGCCGGACAAAAGCCAATTGTACTGCAGATATATTATGGACATTCTCTGTCTTAACAAGTTAGATTCAAGAGGTGAGTTTAAGGGTGTTAACATTTAAAGGAGGAGTACATGCTCCGCACAGAAAGCAGGATACCCGGAACAAGGCCGTTGAATATATGCAGGCGCCCAAGATGGTTTCCATCCCGTTACAGCAGCATATAGGTGTGGCCTGCCAACCGCTGGTCAAAGCCGGTGATGCTGTAAAATTAGGACAAAAAATCGGGGAAGCCAGAGGGTTTGTGGGTGCGCCCGTACATGCCAGTGTATCGGGTGTTGTCAAGGCCATAAAACAGGTGCCACACCCTTCCATGGGAAGTGGTTTGGCTGTGATAATTGAAAATGACGGGAAGGACGAGTTTGATGATTCAATCAAGCCCGGAGATATAGGCTCGATGGATGCAGAACAGCTTAAGGAATTGATTCTGGAGGCAGGTATTGTGGGAATGGGGGGGGCGGCTTTTCCCACCCACGTTAAGCTTTCACCGCCCAAGGACAAAAGCATAGATACCGTCATCCTGAACGGAGCAGAATGCGAACCCTACCTTACCGCCGATCATCGCCTGATGCTTGAAGCCTCCCATGATGTGGTGGATGGCTTGAAGGTAATCATGAAGGTGCTGGGTGTTGAAAGAGCTTATATAGCAATAGAGGATAACAAACCCGACGCCGTACAAGTTATGGCTGATGCGGTTAAATCGGTACAGGGTGTTGAGGTTAAAAGGCTTAAAACCAAATATCCCCAGGGAGCCGAGAAACAGTTAATATATGTTGTTACCGGCAGACAGGTGCCATCCGGCGGTCTGCCTATGGACGTAGGGGTTATTGTGTGCAATGTGGGTACATCGGCGGCTATTGCCCGGGCAATAAAAACCGGCATGCCGCTAATCGAACGGATTGTAACGGTAACCGGAAGCGGGGTGGCGGAACCCAAGAACTTAATGGTACGCATAGGTACATCCTTTATGGATGCCATACAGGCCTGCGGCGGTTTTGTGGGACAACCAGCCAAGGTAATATCCGGCGGTCCGATGATGGGGATTGGACAGTACTCATTGGATGTGCCGGTGATAAAAGGCACTTCAGGGATTGTGGTTTTAACCCGGGAAGAAGCGGAAGTACCGGAGGCTGAACCGTGTATCCGCTGCGCAAAGTGTGTGGAAGCCTGTCCCATGCGGCTTGTACCTTTGCTGATAAGTGCATATGCGTTAAAAGAAGATTATGATAACAGCGAGAAATTTCATGCCATGGACTGTATCGAATGCGGCTGCTGCTCGTACACTTGCCCGGCCAAGCGCCCTTTGGTCCAGTCGATCCGCGTGGCAAAACGAATGATTACTGCAAGGCGGAGGAGGGCTGCTCGCTGACATCAGTTTGCTGCCGGAATAATATTATAATGCAGCATGTGAGGAATAGCGGGATTGACGATTGTTATTAATGCCAAGTTGTATACGTTGCATAAAGCACGTGATATTATGCGGGAGGGGAAATACGATGAATTCTTTAATAGTTTCTTCTTCCCCCCATATATATTCCAAAGAATCCATATCTCGCATTATGCTGGATGTGGTTCTGGCACTTATTCCTGCAGCTGTGGCTGCGGTGTATTTTTTCGGGGGAAGGGTAGCCATAATTATTGCCGTATCTGTATTGGCGGCTGTCGGAACGGAAGCTGTTGTACAGAAATTGATGAAAAAACCGGTTACTATAAGGGACTGGAGCGCAGTGGTAACGGGAATACTGTTGGCTTTTAACTTACCGCAGGCGGTCCCTTTGTGGTTGCCGATCGTCGGGTCTGTTATTGCCATAGCGTTGGTAAAGCAGGCCTTCGGCGGGCTTGGGCATAATTTTATGAATCCTGCTCTGGCTGCTCGTGCAATACTTCTTGCCGCTTGGCCGGTTCATATGACTGCGTGGTTCAAAGCCGGGGCAGATGCCGTAAGCACTGCCACCCCATTGGCTATACTAAAGGGAATTGAGGGTTCACTGGACCAGCTTCCCTCCTTGTGGGAAATTTTTATTGGCAGCCCCTGGGGCTGTATTGGCGAGACTTCAAATTTGGCTTTGTTGGTGGGAGCGGTTTATCTGTTATACAGAAGAGTGATAAACTGGAGAATTCCTTTTGCATTTATCGGTACGGTTGCATTTCTGACCTGGCTTATCGGGCCTCAGGGCCTCTTTACGGGAAACGGTATATACCATATATTTTCGGGTGGCTTAATATTGGGTGCCTTTTTCATGGCTACCGATTATTCATCGTCGCCTGTAACTCCAATAGGCCAGATAATAATGGGGATAGGTTGCGGAATACTTACTTCTATTATCCGGATATATGGAGGGTATCCCGAAGGGGTTTCTTATTCCATACTGTTGATGAATATAGCGACACCCCTGATTGACAGGTACACCATGCCCCGTATATATGGGGAGGTGAAACCCGGTGTCTGATTATGTCAAAATGAGCCTTAAGCTTTTTATTATAACTGCGCTGGCAGCCCTTGCCCTGGGAATAACTTATGCTGTTACAAAGGAGCCAATTGAGCAGCAGAAAGAGCAAGCCGGTATTGAAGCCAGAAGGGCTGTATTATCCGATGCACAACAATTTGTTGCTGTGGATATAGAACTATATAAAAATGAATATCCGGGGATTGTTGAAGTTTATGAAGGAAGGGCCGGAGATACTGAGGTTGGCTATGTGTTCAGAATACTGTCCAAAGGATATGGCGGAAATATAGAACTATATGTGGGGCTTAACACTTCAGAGGGTAAAGTTGCTGGAATCACAATTGCAAGTCACAGTGAAACTCCGGGTTTGGGGGCCAATGCTGCCGAACCGGAATTCCTGAGCCGGTTTTATGACAAACCCATTGATAAGCCTCTGGCAGTTGTAACAGGTGATTCAGGCAAAGCTGATGAGGTGGAGGCCATAACCGGAGCTACAATAACGTCAAAGGCGGTTGTGGATGGAGTAAATGACGCTATATCCCTTTACAATCAAGTTCTGAAGGACGGGGGTGAAGCCAGATGAAGCTTTCCAAGGTGTTTATCAATGGCATACTCAATGAAAATCCTACATTTAGGCTGGTTTTGGGTATGTGTCCCACACTGGCCTTAACCACTGCAGCAATTAACGGGATAGGGATGGGACTGGCGACTACCTTTGTGCTGGTAGGTTCCAATCTGGTAATATGCCTGCTTAAAGATTTCATTCCTTCAAAAGTGCGAATTCCGGCTTATGTAGTAATTATTGCAACATTCGTAACCATAGTGGATATGATCATGCAGGCTTTCGTCCCCGCATTGTATGAAAGCCTTGGAATATATATTCCGCTAATTGTTGTAAATTGCATTATACTGGCAAGGGCAGAGTCCTTTGCGTCAAAAAATTCGGTGCTGCCATCCATAGTCGATGGATTGGGCATGGGTGCGGGCTTCACTCTGGCATTGCTTTTACTTGGTTCCATACGAGAAATACTTGGAGCAGGTACCTGGTTTGGAATGCCGGTGGCTCCCGGCTTTAGCCCGGCAGTAATTATGATATTGCCTCCCGGTGGTTTTATAACCCTGGGGCTGGTGCTTGGTCTGCTCAACAAGTTAACGGGCAAAACGGAGCAGCTGTAAGTAATTATGGACTGGTGAGGCAAGATTACAGGTAATTGTGGGACTGTACAATGCATTCAGGTCAAAGCCTGATGATGTGGAAAACATGCCTTCATCCAAAGTCAATATGAGAATGGGGTTATTTGTTTAACTGAGAATAAATAGGGGGATAACACATGGAATATATTGGAAAGATATTTCTGATATTGTTGAGTTCCATATTGATAAATAATTTCGTAATGTCAAGGTTTTTAGGGATCTGTCCGTTTCTTGGCGTATCAAGGCGGGTTGAGACTGCCGTTGGCATGGGAGCGGCGGTGACCTTTGTAATGGCCATGACCTCCCTGATTACCTATATTATTCAGTACGGCATATTGGAACCGTTAAATATTCAGTATTTGCAGACGATAGTATTTATTCTTGTTATAGCTTGCCTTGTACAATTTGTTGAGATGGTTATTCAGAAGTCAAGCCCTACACTGTACAAAGCGTTGGGGGTCTATCTTCCCCTTATAACCACCAACTGTGCTGTTTTGGGCGTTGCTATAATCAATATAGATGAGAAATATGATTTGATACAGACATTATTTAATGGAATCGGTGCTGCCCTTGGATTTACCCTGGCTATAGTGCTTTTTGCCGGGATACGCGAAAGGCTGGAGTTGTCCGATATACCCAAACCACTCAAGGGTTTTCCGATAGCTCTTATTACTGCGGGCTTGATGTCGGTGGCCTTTTTAGGATTCCAGGGGCTTATAAAATAAGGGGGTAAAGACATGAATTTGGTACTGCTGTCCCTGCTCAGTTTAGGGGGCATGGGACTTTTGTTTGGCGCCTTGCTGGCTTTTGCATCAAAAAAATTTTCAGTTGAAACCGATCCTCGTATAGAGGATATACGTAATGTTCTTCCTGGGGCTAACTGCGGCGCCTGTGGCTATCCCGGCTGTGACGGTTTTGCCGCTGCTGTGGCTGCAGGAGTGGCTCCCGTTGATGGATGTACAGTAGGAGGAGCGGCTGTTGCCAAAGAAGTGGGCAGCATAATGGGAATAGAAGTGGCTGCAAAGGAGAAGCTGTTGGCACGTGTTTTATGCCAGGGCGATTGTGAAGCTGCCAAAGATAAATACGAATACAAAGGGGTACGGGATTGCGTTGCTGCTTCCATGCTGGCGGATGGGCCAAAAGGATGCCGATACGGCTGTCTTGGGCTCGGAACCTGCGTCAGAGCCTGTCCTTTTGATGCCATATATATATCGGATAAAGGGCTTGCGGTTGTTGATTGGGACAAATGTACCGGCTGCGGGAAGTGTGTACAGGCCTGCCCTAAGGGCTTAATAGAGCTTATACCGGAATCCAGCCTGGTACAGGTGCTGTGTATCTCAAAAGACCCGGGAAAAGAGGTCAGGGATAACTGCAAGGTAGGTTGTATAGGATGCAGGCAATGTGTAAGGGCCTGCCGGTTCGATGCAATCGAGTTTGCCGATAACCTTGCCAGGATAGACTATAGCAAATGTGTAAACTGCATGTTGTGTGCTGAAAAATGTCCTACCGGAACCATATATGCAGATTTTGCCAAGCGTAAGGTTGCCGTTATTGATGAAGAAAAATGTATAGGTTGTACCGCTTGTAAGAGAGCATGCAAGTTTGATGCAATCGAAGGAGCGGTCAGGGAAAAACACAGGGTGCTGCAGGACAAATGCACTGGCTGTGAACAGTGTGTGAAGAAATGCCCGGTAGATGCCATCCACATGGAATAGTAGCCGGAAACCTCTGATTAAGCCGGTTTGTTATCCTGGCTGTCGGCTTTGTTTTATTGGAGTATGATTATATCATATTAGCGACCTTATGATATAATTGGGGTGGTATCAGCATAAGTTTAAGAATACGGTGAATGGCATTGGCAATATTGAGACAAATAGATGTTCGGTGTGAAGAGCATATCTGTCCGATGAATGAAACCGGGTCTGATGTTCATCATGTTACCGGCCGGTTTTACTGGTGTGATGCACTGAAAATCCTTCCGCTGCTGCTGGATGAGTATGAAAACAGGATCCAGCTGATATACATGGATCCCCCTTTTATGACCGGGCAAACTTTTCGCTTTCAGCAGCCTGTGGGGGTTGAAGGGTGGAGCGGAAATCGGCAATATATCATAAATCATGTTGCATACGGGGATCCGGGAAGAGCGGATAAGGATTTCTTTTTGTCGATGATGAGAAGCATTATAAGCTATGCTTATCAACTTCTGTCGCCGGAGGGTTCCCTGTACCTTCATGCGGATTACCGTGCCAGCGCTTATCTTCGCATTATACTGGATGAAATATTCGGCGAGGACAACATGTTAAACGAGATCATATGGCACTATCAGAGTGGAGGGAGGGCCAAGAAGCACTTTAGCCGGAAGCACGATACCATATTGTTTTACCGGAAATCTTCCAACCATTATTTTAACCCCGAGGCGATTGGCATTCCAAGGGGAAGGAACAGGCGTAATCATATGAAGCAGGGAGTTGATCCGGATGGGCGGGTGTTCTGGTCAATAAAAGCCGGAGCAAAGGAGTACAGGTATTACGAAGATGACAAGATGTACCCCAGCGATGTATGGAGCGATATCTCCCACCTTCATCAGAGAGACCCCGAAAGGAGGGGGTATGATACACAGAAGCCCGAAGCGCTGTTGGAGCGAATTATATTGGCTTCGTCCAGGCCTGGTGATACAGTAGCCGATTTCCTTGCCGGCTCGGGCACCACCCTGGCTGTTGCCCAGAGGCTGGGCAGGAACTGGTTGGGTGCGGATAATGGTATTTTTGCCCTGCATACCTGCAGAAAGCGGCTTGTTGGGGATGTTAGCGGCTGTAAAGAGCTTACGTTTTACTACCGTATTCCTTCTGAGAATCCTGTGTCTCGGCAGCCCGGGGCTGACAGGGGCAAGCTGCTGCCGATACCGACCGGAAGGCAAAAGCCGGACTGTACGGATTTGGGATGGGGTGTAAAGAGGGATGCAGCATTGGAAACCGATATAGACGTATACTATGGAAATAAATGGATGGATGAGCTTCCCGAAATAGAACTGGAATGCATTAGATCAACTGATGGTTATGTGAGTATTAGGCTGACCAAATACGGTATACCCGAAATGCATTCCCGATTGTTGAAGTCCGACAACCATCCGTATCAATCCATTGAAGGCCTGCATTTAGGACCGCTTGATCTTGTGGACTATTGGGCAGCCGGCTATGTTGAAGATGACGTATTTAAAGTTCTGAGCTGTTCCATGCGAACCATAAATTCGCCATATTTAAAAGAATGGTTGAAGATGGCCTTGAAGCCTGATCATACACCGGCGGTGCATATTGTGGATGTATTTGGACGGCAGTGGTTTTTTGCGATAGAACCCACAAAATAGCCGGGCCCGCTTCAGCTTATTGTCGTGGTTCAATCGTATAAAAAGGACATTTGCTGGTTTGCTCTATTCCTCTTTTGTTTTGAAATTGTCCGGTATTTTCCTATTGCCCATTTTCGTTTTTCCCTTTTTCTGCAATTCCGCACCGCGTTTATGGGTTCCCTCCAGGCCGGTCCATGCATGGAAGGTGGAAACAAATTCGCCGTATGCACTTTTGTCCCCCAGTATATCCTGGGCGAAGTCGTCTTTTTGGATTCGTTTTCTTTTGGACATAATGTTCACCTACTCATATCTTGTATATCCGATAGTCTGTGCAGACAGCGGCTTTTTATTCCGGAAAAATGCTTGCTGAAATTGGAAAGGGGATTTTTCAAGATTAGAAATGGGATTACGGTTTATTAAGAAGATTTAGAAAGTTTTTGAATCGGGAATTTGATTTCATCATAAAAAAAGGAGATATGGTATTATGGAAGCATGGGGAATTTTTTTAAGTTCATTCATGATAGGCTTTTCAGGCGCAATGATGCCGGGACCGATGCTGGGAGTTACCATTGATGGCAGCTTGAAAAGAGGATACCTGGCCGGGCCGTTGGTAGTGCTGGGACACGGCATTTTGGAACTGTTCCTGGTCATCGTGATGGCTTTTGGCCTGAGGGACCTTTTTGAAAACCCGAAGATAGCGGGTTTAATTGGTCTGGTTGGGGGAGGCTTTCTGGCCTGGATGGGATATGGAATGGTAAGATCGGCCATTCAGAAAAATATTACGCTGAGCGGCAGCAACAGAAAGGGCTTTAGCATGAAGAGCCTGGTCTGGGCGGGAATCATAGTCAGCCTTACCAACCCCTACTTTATAATGTGGTGGGCGTCAACCGGAATGGAATTGATACGCCAGGCTTATATCGTAGGGTTGGCGGGAGTGGCTTTCTTTTACGTTGGGCATATCATGTCGGATTTTGTATGGTATTCGGCCGTTTCACTAGGAGTATCCAGGGGAAAGAAGTTTATCAGTGATGCTGCCTACCGGTGGGTGATTTTTGTATTGGGCATATTCTTAATTGGCTTTTCCCTGTATTTTATCACCAGCGGAATTAAAATGCTGATATAGGGCTGTTCGGTCTTTTCCTGTATGTTTCAGCAAAGCAATTTTTGATAATGAAAATAAATAATGCCGTAACGGGAGGGTTTAAAATGGGTAAATTGATAGAAGATGGTGCTGTGGTATTATTCCAGGGTGACAGCATTACCGACTGTGGGCGGGACAGGAATAACGATCTGGATTTAGGCTGGGGATATCCCAATATGGTGGCCGCATGGTTTAGTGCAGCTTATCCCGAGAAGAAGGTGAGATTTATTAACAGGGGAATAAGTGGCAACCGGGTAAAGGACCTGGTGGCAAGATGGAAGGAGGACTGTATTGATCTTAAGCCCACATGGGTGTCAATACTGATAGGCATCAATGATTGCTGGCGAAGATACGACAGTAATGATCCCACTTCAGTGGAGGCTTTTGCTTCCGGGTATAGAAAGATTCTCACCGAGATCCGGGAGAAGCTGAATGCGGGTATCATTCTTTGCGAACCTTTTGTTCTCCCTGTTCCGGAGGACCGGAAACAATGGCGGGAGGATCTGGATCCTAAGATTCACGTCGTACGGGAATTGGCCAGGGAGTTTAATACCCTGTATATTCCCTTGGATGGCATTTTTGCAGCCGCTTCGGCCAGACGGGAACCTGCTTTTTGGGCTCCTGACGGGGTTCATCCTTCACAGGCTGGCCACGCCCTGATTGCCCGCGCCTGGCTTGAGGCTGTACGAGCCGGTCTGCACTGAAGCGTTGATATTTGGGGCAAAACGTGCAATAATAGTATTGTCAGCGACATTCTCTGCATTGATAGTATAAGACCAGAACAAATCAGATGAAAGGAGGAAGGCATATATCCTTCGGCCTGAACGGGCCGGAGGATATATGCCGGAAGTTCCATGAAACATAGAGCTGATATAGGGGTTTTTGGAGGCTCGGGCTTTTATTCTTTTTTAGACGATGTGGAGGAAATTGTTGTTCCGACTCCATACGGGGCTCCCAGCGATAAGATAGCTATAGCCAGGGTGGGCAATAAGCGGCTAGCCTTCCTTCCAAGGCACGGCAAGGATCACCAATATCCGCCTCATAAAGTGCCCTATCGGGCTAACCTGTACGCTATGAAGGAGTTGGGTGTAAAGCAGATCATAGCGCCTACCGCTTCGGGCAGCCTGCAGCCCCATATAAAACCTGGGGATTTTGTTGTGTGCGATCAGTTTGTCAACCGGACGTGGGGAAGAGAAGATACATTTTTTGAAGGCCCTGTTGTAAACCATGTCAGCGCGGCTTATCCGTATTGTTCCAGGCTACGCAAATTAGCGGTGGAAATCGGAAGGGGTCAGGGGGTTACCATCCACGATGGGGGTACCGTGGTGGTAATTCAGGGACCCAGATTTTCTACCAAGGCTGAAAGCCGATGGTATAGCAGCATGGGCTGGGAAGTAATCAACATGACCCAATATCCGGAAGTTATTCTTGCACGTGAGCTGGGCATATGCTATGTCAATATCGCTCTCATAACCGATTATGATGTGGGTCTTGAAGGGCGTGATGACATTACACCCGTGACTCAGCAGGAAGTTTATCGAGTATTTCAGGAGAACAATCAGAAGGTAAAGAATCTGATTTTGGCCATGATAGAAAAAATGGATGTTGACTTTGATTGCCACTGTTGCGATGAATGAGGCTATGGCTGACTTAAATCAGAAGGAATTAAAGTCGGCGGCAATGCGGGGAGGGGTAAAAAATCAAAACTTTGGAATGGAAGGATAATGCACTTTACCTTATTGATCAGACGGCACTTCCCCATGAAAAGAGATACGTAAAGTGCCGTACATACAAGGATGTTGCCCGGGCCATAAAGGACATGATAGTGCGGGGCGCTCCTGCTATCGGTGTTACAGCGGCCTACGGCCTGGTGCTCGGGGCTGCCGAATATGAAGGGGATAATGTCCAGGATTTTTTGAACCACATTGAAGTGGTAGCCAAACAATTACGAGAAACCCGTCCTACAGCTGTAAACTTGTTCTGGGCAATACAGCGTATGCTGGATGTAGCCTGCGTTAATCGGGATAAGGGCGTTGATGCTTTAAGGGACATCCTGCTTAAGGAAGCAAACAGCATGGCGCAGGAGGACGTTGAGATAAACCGAAAGATAGGCTGCTGGGGCCAGAAGCTTTTAAAGGACGGCGATGTTGTGCTGACCCACTGCAATGCTGGTGCCCTAGCCACTGTTGGTTACGGCACAGCTTTAGGAGTGATAAGGGCTGCACATGAGGCCGGAAAGAATATTTCGGTGTTTGCTGATGAAACAAGGCCTTACCTCCAGGGGGCAAGGCTGACCGCATGGGAGCTGATGGAGGATGGCATACCCGTGACCCTGATTACCGACAACATGGCCGGCTATTTTATGAAAAAGGGTACCATAACGGCTGTAATTGTCGGTGCTGACAGGATAGCCGCCAATGGTGATGTGGCTAACAAAATCGGGACATACAGCATAGCGGTTTTAGCAAAGGAGAACAATATTCCCTTTTATGTGGCTGCTCCCGTATCCACGCTGGATCTTTCCCTGGAAAGCGGTGAGCACATTCCCATCGAAGAGAGGAATGAGCGGGAGGTCACCCATATAGGCAGGATTCGTATAGCCCCTTACGGGGTTAATGTGGCCAATCCGGCCTTTGATGTAACTCCCCACACCTATGTAACTTCTATTATTACCGAGCTGGGGATTGTTTGCCCGCCCTACAACCAGAGCCTGAAAAAGCTGTTCGACAAATATAATATTTGTTAATATATTTTTTGTAAATTTGCAAATAATAAAAAAATAGCATATGAGTAGCAGCTTTATGTAAGCCTGCATTATATTTTCATTAATAAAAAAGCGGCTTAACAGACAAACTAGAAACAAGGAGGCGATTGACATGAGAATCAGGAAGTCCCTTGTTCTGTTTGTCTGTTTATTTGTGCTTTTATCATCGGTTATTGCCTGTACCCGGATGGGAACGCCGAGACAGGAGCAGCAACAGGGCCAACAAACCGATGAGAATGAGCCCCGCACCACCAGGCAGACAATCCCGAGGGCACCTACAACGCCGCCTGCTCCGGGTGCCACGCCTACGAGGGTGGATAACCGACAGTATACCGAGAGAGCCAGGCGAATTGCTGATAAGGTGGCCAATATGAAGGAGATTGAATCGGCTACCTGTGTAATAACCGGCAACACTGCAATGATAGGTGTACAGTTCAGCGATCAGTATAAGGGAAAAATGACCGATGCCATCAAGAAAAAAATAGACCAGGCCGTAAAGGAAACCGATACAAGGATAGATCGGGTCGCTGTTACCGCGGATCCCGATGTCGTAAGCCGTATCAGGGATATTTTTAGGGATATCGGTCAGGGAAAGCCCGTATCGGGTTTTGCAGAGGAGATAAATGAGCTGCTGAACAGAATACAGCCGAAATAAGCGGGAAGTAGGGCTTTTATGCCCTGCTTTCTTACATAACTCGTCCTTTATGCCTGCTCTCAAAGCCATCGATAGCAGCTGAAACCGGCAATAAGGCTTCATATGAACAAACATGTCCATTGTGCATTTCATCAATATGAATTTATAATCTAAATTGCAATAATAAATGCAACACTTTTTTGACAGGAAAGTATGATATAGATATCCAAA
>LFSE01000020.1 GCA_001513075.1 Clostridiales bacterium DTU074
GATTTATACATAATCGTTGAATATGGTGTGAGAATACCCGAGGTTGCGTGGAATATACAGGAAAGCGTGAAAAAGGCAGTGGAATCGATGACCGGCTTGACTGTTGTTGAGGTAAATGTTCATATCCAGGGAGTAAGCTTTGAGAAGGATATCAAGGAGGAAGAAGGTACAAAAAAATAAAATGCGTTTTAACTAACCCTCTGATACTGATAACATCAGAGGGTTAATTACAGATTGCTGGTTATAAGCCAGAGAGAGGAGCGCTGATGAAAATGAGGTTGCTTGACAGGATCCTGCTAACAATATATACACTTGCTATATTACTAATTTCCCTTTTTCTTATCATTGTGGCAACGGGTATTATACCGTTAACATCCATTAAGAACTACATAAACGGTATTCAGTATGGATGGGAATTTGCCGGTATACTTCTGATTGTTTCCCTGTGTTTTTTGCTTATAAGCATTAAGCTTTTGTTTTCCAGGAATAAACGCAAAACGCCGGGCGGAACGCTGTTAAAAAATACCGAGCTGGGCATGATAAAGATCTCGGTTAATACCCTTGATGCTTTGGTTCAGAAGTCGGTAAGGGGTTTTCAGGAAATTAAGGATGTAAAGAGTTTTATAGTACCCGAAGAGGATGGCATTCGGGTTCGTCTCAACATTCAGCTCATGCCGGATGTGAATATACCCAATGTTAGCACTTCAGTACAGAATAAGGTGAAGGAATATGTAGAAGCCACTGCCGGAATTCTGGTAAAAGAAGTATACATATATATAGACAATCTTGCTGTTATACAGCGGTCAAGAGTGGAATAAGGAGGGATTTTCCCTGTGGTGCGTGATAATCTGACGGCCCTGATAAAAGCGAATAAGGGCAGGATAATCGGCATAGGCATCGGCTTATTATTCGGGATATTGGTACTGACAGTAGGGTTCTGGCGCTCGATATTTTTGGCTTTGTGTGTAGCTGTAGGCTTTGGAGTGGGGAGCTTGTATGACAAGGACAGCAAGTTTCGAGCTTTTTTGGAGAGAATACTACCCACAGGCATCAAATAAGCTACCGCTTGTTCACGGCAAACTGCTTTTGCTACAGTTTTTTCAGCACTCAGCAGCAATACAAGGAGGAAAGATATGGCCCGAAGATATGCCAGAGAGGTTGCCATGAAACTTTTTTATCAAAAGGAATTATCAGGCCAAGCGGATATTGATGCAGTTATAGCCATGGATGCAGATTATTCGTTTAATAAACGGGACACCGAGTATATCCAGTATGTATTGAAAAAATTCGAAGAGAATAGCAGTGAAATTGATAATTATATAAAGCGTTTTGTAAAGGATTGGAGTTTCAACCGGATTGCAAAGGTGGATCTGGCGATATTACGATTGGCGATATGCGAAATACTTTATTGCGACGATATACCCGCTTGCGTTTCCATCAATGAAGGAATAGAGTTGGCCAAGAAATACAGTGGGGAGAAAGCGGGGAAATTTATAAACGGTATCCTGGGCAGCTTGGTTCGTTCTCTCCAGCTTGTGCCGGAGGGAAAATCCAAATGAAGTATGTATTGGGCCTTGATACCAGCTGCTATACTACTTCCATCGCCCTGGTGGATTTAAGCGGGAATATTATATTAAACAGACAGATTCCTTTGGATGTTGTTGCCGGAGAGCGAGGCCTTCAGCAATCCAAAGCGCTGTTTCAGCATCTTCACCGTTTACCCCGTATTACGGAAGAGTTGAGAAAAGCCATAAACCCAAAAAATGACTTGGCTGCTGTTTGTGCAACCAGCTGTCCCAGACCGGTTGAGGGTTCATATATGCCGGTATTTATGGTATCCCACATGGCCGGACAGGCCTTTGCAAATATACTGGATATTCCGTACTATGAAATCAGTCATCAGGAGAGTCACATCCAGGCCGGCATAGCTTCCGCCGGCGGGCCTCAAGCTTCCAAATTCATGGCCATCCATATTTCGGGAGGCACAACCGAGCTATTAAATGTTATGGATTGCGGCACATCGTACCAGATAAGGATTGTCGGCGCTACGCAGGACATTCACGCCGGTCAATTTGTTGATAGGGTAGGCGTGGCTATGGGGCTTCTGTTTCCTGCAGGTTTACAGCTTGAAGAACTGGCCAATAGGGGAAATGAAAATGAAGTTGTCATTCCATCCTCGGTGAAAGGTTTAACCATTAGCTTTTCTGGTGCCGAAACATGTGCACATAGATTATTGCAACGGGGGGCAAGGAAGGAAGACGTTGCCCTGGCCGTTTACAACTGTATAATAAAAACTCTGGGAAAATGGATTATAAATGCAATGGATGCATACCGCCTGAAGGATATACTCTTGGTTGGAGGTGTGGCATCCAGCAGAATACTCAGATCAAAGCTGACCGAGCGGCTGAAACGGCGGGATGGCGGCATTAAGCTGTTCTTTGCCGATCCCGTATTGTCGAGAGACAACGCTGTGGGGACCGCATTGTTGGGCTTAAAGTTATACAGGCACCACAATGGGTTCGATCCTGCGACAAAATCGGGGGCAAAAGGAGAGGATTAAATGGAAGCCAATATAATCGACGGAAAAGCCCTGTCAAACCGCTTGAGGGAGAGCATAAAGTCGAGGGTTGAGGAACTGAAAAGCAGAAAGGGGATCACACCGGGGCTGACCGTTATTCTGGTGGGGAATGATCCCGCATCTGCTGTGTATGTTCGGAATAAGGAAAGGGCTTGCAAGCAGGTTGGTATGAATTCCAGCATAATCAAGTTGGGAGAGGATACGACGCAGGAGGAACTGCTCCGGCACATAGAAAGGCTTAATAAGGATAAAGGCGTGCATGGGATATTGGTACAGCTTCCGTTGCCGCCTCAGATAGATCCCACGCAGGTTATTAATGCAATAGATCCGAGAAAGGACGTTGACGGTTTTCATCCCATGAATGTAGGCAGGCTGGTGACAGGACAGGCCTGCCTGGAACCCTGTACCCCAAAGGGCATCATCCGTTTGATACAGGAGACGGGGGAGCCGATACGCGGGAAAAATGCCGTGGTGATCGGTAGAAGCAATATTGTTGGCAAGCCCGTATCTCTGATGTTGCTCAAAAATGATGCCACGGTTACGATATGCCATTCCAAGACTTCCGGCTTAGATGAAATATGCAGAAGGGCTGATATACTGGTTGTGGCGGTGGGAAGGCCCAATTTTGTGGATAATAGATACGTCAGGGATGGTGCCATAGTGATAGATGTAGGGATCAACCGGGTTGACGGTAAGTTGGTTGGCGATGTGGACTTTCAGGAGGTAAGACAAAAAGCCGGCTGGATTACGCCCGTCCCGGGGGGAGTTGGGCCGATGACCATTACTATGCTTCTTGAGAATACGTTGCAGGCAGCGCAGCAAAATGAGTAGGTTGGTATTTTCAGTCCATCAAATAAACGAATACGTCCGCAGCTTGTTAAACCGGGATCCCATATTGCAGGAAGTGTGGGTGCGGGGTGAGATTTCCAACCTAAAAATACACACCTCGGGACATGTGTATTTTACCCTCAAGGATGAAAACGGGAGAATACGCTGTGTATTGTTCAGGCAAAACACAAGGAATTTGCAGTTTTTGCCGGCTGATGGTCTGAAAGTCTTGGTAAAAGGCCAGATATCCCTTTATTGCAGGGACGGTCAGTATCAGATATACGTAATGGAGATGGAAAGAGATGGCATAGGGGATTTATATGAAGCCTTTGAAGCCTTGAAGAGGCGTCTTAAGGAAGAAGGGCTTTTTGATCCTGCTCACAAAAAAGCCATACCGTCTTTTCCAAAAAAAATTGCGGTTATAACCTCACCTATCGGGGCTGCAGTACGGGACATTATAAAGGTTGTTCATCGAAGATGCCCTTGTGTGGATATACTGGTGGTTCCGGTATTGGTTCAGGGACCCGCTGCACCTCAACAGATTGAGGCCGCCATCGATTATGTCAATACAAGGAGTGATATTGATACCATCATACTGGGCAGAGGCGGAGGTTCCCTGGAGGAATTGTGGGCATTTAACGAGGAGATAGTGGCCAGGGCTATCTGGCGATCGAGGATTCCGATCATATCTGCGGTGGGGCACGAGACCGACTTTACAATTGCGGATTTTGTTGCCGATTTAAGAGCGCCGACTCCTTCAGCCGCAGGCGAATTGGCAGTACCCATGCTGGAGCATATCGATAAGATGCTATCGATACTGAATCGCAGGATGACCGAAGCTATGGGAAATATATTAAATAATAAGCGGCAAAGAGTTGAATACATCAGAAGAAGCTATGTTTTTAAATATCCGGAGAGGATGATGCAGCAACGCCGCCAGCTGCTGGATCAGATCCATACAAGGCTATGTACATCATACGCTGGCTTGATAGAAGGAAAGAGGCAGTTACTCTCAAAAATGGCCATATCCTTGGATGCATTAAGCCCTCTGGCGGTACTGGGACGCGGTTATGCTCTTGTAACTCACAAGCCGTCTCAAAAAGTTGTTACATCGATAGAATTGCTTAAAGAGGGGCATGAGATAAGAGTATATCTGCGGGACGGAAGCGCCGACTGTAAAGTGCAAAAAATCAAAAAGGAGAATTGGCTCAATGAATCAACATAACGATAAGCCTTTATCCGAATTAAGCTTTGAGGAATCTATAAAAGAGCTGGAGGATATTGTTTCCCGGCTTGAATCCGATAATTTAACACTGGATGAAGCTTTAAGACTGTTCAAACGGGGAATTAACCTGTCCGTCCACTGCAATGCTATGCTGGATAAGGCTGAAGGGTTGATAAAGATTTTATCGCAAGATCAGGGGAAGTATGAAGAAATTCCCTTCGAACCTGCGGAAGGAGACACGAATGAATTTTAGGGAAGAATATAATAAAAAACTGACTTTGGTGGAAGATGCACTGAAAAGAATTATGGAAGGGTACAGCGCCTGTCCGCCGACCATATATAAGGCCGTTAAATACAGCCTTTTTGCTGGTGGTAAACGCATTCGGCCGGTCTTGCTTCTTACGGCTCACGAAATGGTTGACGGTGATATAGAGGAATCCATGGATTTGGCCTGCGGCCTGGAGATGATTCATACATATTCCCTGATCCATGATGATTTGCCTGCCATGGATGACGATGATATGCGCAGGGGAATCCCAACAAACCATAAGGTGTTTGGCGAAGGGATTGCCGTGTTGGCCGGTGATTCCCTGCTTAATATGGCTTATGAAGTTTTTTTGAAAAATTCCTTAAGATATCCCGATAAAATAATGAACCATATAAGGGCCGTATCCATAATAGCAAACGCAGCCGGAGTCCATGGGATGATTGCTGGACAGGTAGTTGATTTGGAAATGGAAGGCAAACCTGCACAACCGGAAATCCTCCACTATATTCACACACATAAGACGGGAGCTATGATAGAAGCTTCCCTCAAAGCCGGGCTGGCTCTGGAAGATGCAGAGCAAAGGGCCTATGACGCAATATCGGAGTACGGGAAGAGGCTTGGCTTGGCATTTCAGATTGTGGATGATATACTGGATGTTACCGGGGATGCAGAAAGTATGGGCAAAACGCCGAAGAGCGATGAAGCCCGCCATAAGGTTACATTTGCTTCGGTGTATGGCTTGGAGGAGTCCCGACGCATGGCAGAACAACTAGTAGAAGAGGCAGTTAGTCAATTAGATTATTTTGGAAATAAAGCGGATTTTCTCAAGGAAATTGCATATTATACATTGAGACGTCGAGTATAGGGGGAATATATGGACGAGATAAGGCAGCTGGCAGACAATTCGATTCTATGGGCTAGCCTCCTGGCGTGGTTGATAGCTCAGACATTAAAGGTATTGTGGACGGTGCTGGTTCACAAAAAATTGGATTTGCGCAGATTTGTCGGAGCTGGCGGTATGCCCAGCTCACATACCGCTTTGGTGGTATCGCTGGCAACGGCAATAGGCGGGGTATATGGGTATGATTCTCCAATTTTTGCCCTGGCCTCAATATTTGCATTGATTGTTATGTATGATGCGGCCGGCGTACGGCGGGCAGCAGGCAAACAAGCAGCAGTGCTTAACGATATATTGGAACGAATCCATAAGGGTAAGGACGTTCCGCAAGAGAAATTAAAAGAGCTTATTGGCCATACACCAATAGAGGTTATTGCCGGGGCTATTTTAGGCTTTATTGTAGCCAGAGTTGTTTTGTGAAATTTGAATTTATGCGTAATATATGATAAAATATAAAATCCGGAGCTGGTGGTGCAGTATTCTAGTCAGCGTAACCAATTTTGAAGGCGGGCCTAAAAATCCGTCAAGGGCATATCGATGAAGTTCCTGGTGCTGGCTACCGACGCCCAGTCGGGGGTTGGTGCTGGGAGTTAAGGAAGAAGGGCGATCCGCAAAGGCATGCGGGCGTTGACCCAGCTTCCGTGGAGACCCAAGCTGGTGGTTATATCTATAGCTACTACTTGGGATTGAACCTGTATCGCGGCGAAATAGCTGTGTACAGTGTAGCCTGCCTTGAGTGGTGTTGGCGGATTATGGATCATGTTTTTGAGCAAGAGGGCCCATTGTTCAGAAACTATTGCCATATGAAACCAACGCTGCAAAAGAGGCTAGAAATTGGTGAAGCTGTCAGGGAAAGCCTCTAGACTGCCCATAAGATACATTGGGGATTATAGTGTGGTCTAAGTGGTGATCCAGTTTTATCGATGGCGACACGATAGGACGGGGTTTAAAGGGAAACCGCTTCTTCGGCGACGGGAAGTACCCTGTCGGGAAATCCTACTGGACCTTAAGCCGCAAAGTCTACTCAATGTATTACCACCGGCTCCAATATAGTTAGTATTGGAGTGTTTGGCGCTTGTCAAAAGATGATAGTGATGTAAACAGTAATAATAACAACAGAAACTCCAAAAACCATAAAAACGGAAAAAACGGAAGGAAAAGTAACAGAAAAACCAATCTTTGGTCTGTTAAAGTATTTATTTTAACATTTGTTATTGCATGTGTATTCAGCTTTGTTTCCGAAGCTACAATTCGAAATCTGAATAGTTTGCTATTGGCTGTCATCACTCTTTTTGTTATTATATTTATCGGTATAGTTTTTGACATAATAGGTATTGCCGTGACATCGGCTGAGGAAACTCCATTTATATCCATGGCTTCTAAAAAAATCCATGGCGCAAAGGAAGCCATACATCTGTTGAGAAATGCTGATCAGGTCAGCAGCTTTTGCAATGACGTTGTTGGGGATATTTGCGGCATTGTAAGCGGTGCTGCAGGAAGCGTTTTTATTATGAAATCGGCCCTTGCTCAGTCTTTGTTATTTGAGGAAAGCCTGTTGAGCATAATAATAAGTAGTTTGATTGCTGCCTTAACGGTGGGTGGTAAGGCTATAGGAAAATCGATTGCCATAAACAAATCCCATGAGGTGGTTTACTATACAGCGATATTTCTGTCATTATTTCGGTGTAAAAATAGAAATGCTAAAAACAAAAAATAAAACAGATGGTATACGGCATTATTGAAAGCGAGCGAGTATCAGATGTACAAGTATGGAATACTGGATTCGATTCATTCGCCTGAAGATTTGAAATATCTTAATACTGACGAGCTAAGACAATTATCCCAGGATATAAGGCGTTTTTTGCTGGATAACGTGTCCAAAACAGGGGGCCATTTGGCATCCAACCTCGGAGTTGTTGAGCTCACATTGGCGCTGCACTATGTTTTCAACAGCCCTTTTGATAAGATAATATGGGATGTCGGGCATCAATCCTATGTACATAAAATATTGACCGGCAGGAAGGAACTGTTCGGTACGCTAAGGCGTTATAACGGAATAAGCGGATTTCCCAATCCGAATGAAAGCATTCATGATATTTTCAAAACCGGGCACAGCAGTACTTCAATATCCGTTGCCCTGGGGATAGCCAGGGCCAGAGATTTGAAGAACGAGAAGTATAATGTAATTGCCGTCATTGGCGATGGCGCATTGACCGGAGGGATGGCCTTCGAAGCTCTGAATGACACCGGCCAATCCAAGACAAATATTATGGTGATTCTAAACGACAACCAAATGTCAATTTCGCAGAATGTAGGCGCCATTGCTGCTTATCTTTCCAAATTGAGATCCAATCCCGGATATACAAAGCTTAAGAAGGAGATGGACTCGGTTTTACGCAGGATACCCCGTGTTGGTGCCTATTTTGCCGATATGGTGGAGAAGTTCAAGAATAGCTTTAAATATCTTGTTATATCTGGGATGCTGTTTGAGCAAATGGGCTTTACCTATATAGGGCCCATTGACGGCCATAATATATCGGCCTTGATCGATGTTATGAACCGGGCTACCATGATCGGAGGGCCCGTTCTTATACACGTTGTTACGAAAAAGGGGAAGGATTATTTTTTTGCCGAGCAAAACCCGGAGCTATTCCATGGGGTTCCGCCCTTTAATGTTGAAACCGGTGAGATCTGTGAGGAAGGTGGAGAAACGTACTCGGCTGTTTTTGGGAAACACCTGGTTGAGATGGCTGAAAGGGACTCACGGATTGTAGCCATAACTGCGGCTATGCCGGACGGCACAGGCCTCATGGAGTTTAAAAAGCGATTCCCCGACCGCTTTTTTGATGTTGGTATAGCAGAGCAGCATGCGGTTACCATGGCAGCCGGTATGGCAGCCAGTGGATTCCGCCCCTACGTTGCCATTTATTCCACATTTTTGCAGCGAGCATACGATCAAATACTGCATGATGTGTGCATACAGAACCTACCTGTTGTGTTGGCTGTTGACAGAGCGGGTATCGTCGGTGAAGATGGTGAAACCCATCAAGGGATATTTGATATTAACTTCTTACGCCATATTCCCAATATAACATTGCTGGCCCCCAAGAACACTGAAGAACTCAAACAGATGCTGGATTATTCACTAACTTTGGAAGGGCCGGTGGCCATACGCTATCCTAAAGGGAATGTAGGAGTGGACAGCACTTTTGCAAGGGCCCCAATGAACAGCTTAAAATGGGAGATCATCATTGAGGGTACCGATTGCTGCATTATTAGCTTTGGCAGGATGCTCAATACAGCGGTCAGGACCGCCCGTATGTTGAGCAAAGAGGGGCTCGAGGCCTGTGTAGTGAATGCCAGGGTATTAAAGCCTCTGGATCAGTCCTTGTTGCACGATTTGTCCACCCGGATTAACAGGTGGATTACTTTGGAGGATAACATTATTCAGGGAGGTTTTGGAAGCAGCATAACCGAGTTTGTCATGTCCTGCCGCCTTCCCGTTACGGTATTAAATTTAGGGATAAATGATTCATTCATACCCCATGGTTCGGTGGATCGAATAATAAAAGAACTCAAGCTTGATCCTCCAAGCGTGGCTTTTGCCATAAAAAAGTTTTTATGTGATTTTGTAAAGGAAAGTTATGTCAGCTACTAAGAAGGAAAGATTGGATGTTATACTGGTCAAGAAAAAGCTGATTGAAAGCAGAGAAAAAGCAAAGGCAGCGATACTGGCCGGGCTTGTGTTTGTGGACGGCAAAAAGATTGATAAACCAGGCTTTTTCGTAAGGCCGGATGAGGAAATAGTTGTAAAAAGCTCTCCCGTCCCATATGTCAGCCGCGGTGGACTCAAACTAGAAAAGGCCCTTAAGGTGTTTGACGTCCCGGTAAAGGATAGGGTTTTTGTGGATGTGGGAGCTTCCACCGGAGGCTTTACCCACTGCCTCTTAAATCATGGTGCCCGGAAAGTCTATGCAATAGATGTGGGGTACGGCCAGCTGGCATGGAACTTAAGGCAGGATAATCGGGTGGTTGTCATGGAACGCACCAACATACGCCATGTGGACCCCAAAGCATTTACGGAAAAGATTGAGGGCGCCGTGATAGATGTTTCCTTTATTTCATTAAAATTGGTGCTTCCGGTGGTAAAGTCCATAGTTGCGGAAAAGAGCGATATCATTGCTCTTGTTAAACCCCAGTTTGAAGCCGGCAGAGACAAGGTAGGGCGTAAGGGAGTTGTTCGGGATCCCGCAGTTCATAAGGAAGTGCTTATGAACTTCTTCCAGCTATGCCAGGAGCTTGGGCTTATCCTGAAAGGTGTCACTCATTCACCGATAACCGGGCCGGAAGGTAATATTGAGTTTTTGACTCACATTTATAAAAGCAGCAGGCCCGAACCACCGTGTATAACCGGGCAGAATCTTGACTATGTAGTAGAACTGGCCCATGTCGAACTACTGCATGATAAATAAGGAGGGGCTGAGTGAAGAAGATCGGAATAATGCCAAATCTTTCAAAAGATCTCGGGGGAATTCAGACCCGGCTCATCATAGAAAAGGTGCGGGCTAGGGGTTTTGAACCGTTTGTCATGCCCGAAATATACGATATTGTGGGTTCGGGAAGCATCGCTGAGGGCTGTGATTTTTTTAGACAATGCGATGTGCTGTTTGTTTTGGGAGGCGATGGCACCCTGCTGAATGCCGCCCGGCAAGCCTGTAGATTTGAGATACCCATCCTGGGGATCAATATGGGGCGGCTCGGCTTCCTGACGGAAATAGAGATCTCTGATATTGACCATGCTTTGGACTCATTGATGTCCAATAATTTTTACGTGGAAAGGCGTATGATGCTGAAAGCCAGCATAGTTAAGGAGAATAATGCCCCTATTGAATTGACTGCCTTGAATGAAATTGCTATTGCAAAGGCATCCTTTGCCAGAATAATTCATCTTAGAGTGTATATAAACGATGAATTTGTTAACTGTTATCCTGCAGATGGTATTTTGGTATCAAGCCCTACCGGTTCCACCGCCTATTCCCTTTCGGCGGGTGGGCCCATAATCAATCCCAGTATGAGCTGTATTCTGCTCACTCCTATATGTCCCCATGCATTGAATGCAAGACCAATTATAACCCATCCGAACGATCTGATACGAATTCTTATCGATGATAAAACCCGGGATATTTTTCTCACCATAGACGGACAGGAGGGGGTGCCTGTCAAAAAGGATGATATAATACATATCGGAAGAGCCGATGTTGAAACAAAGCTTGTCCGGATATGGAAACGCAGCTTTTTTAACGTGCTCAGGGAAAAACTGACTGAAAGGCCGCTGGATATAGATGGAATAGAAGGAGGTTGTTCCTAGAATGAAAATGTATCGCCATAGCCAGATATTGAAAATTATCGAGGAAAAGGATATTGAGACACAGGAAGAGCTGGCACAGGAGCTTAGAAACCATGGTTTTGATGTGACCCAGGCTACGGTTTCAAGGGATATCAAGGAGCTGCGTCTTATCAAGGTATTAACCCCTTCCGGAACTTATAAATACGCAGCCATGGATAACAAGGCTGATGCAAAAAACTGGGACAAGCTGATACGCGTATTTGCTGAATCGGTTACTTCCATGGATTATGCTAACAATTTAATTGTTGTAAAAACCCTTTCAGGCAATGCTCAGGCCGCAGCCGCTGCCATAGATGCCCTGAACTGGCCTGAAATACTGGGGTGTGTTGCCGGCGATGATACCATTCTGGTGGTGGTAAGGGATAGCAGCACTGCCTTGAACATTATCGAGCGCTTTAATAAGCTGATCAAATAGGCTTGATTTTCTATGCGGGTGGAGGTGTGACTCCATGCTCAGCTATTTATCTATTCATAATCTTGCCCTGATCGATAACCTTACAATCGAATTCGGGGACGGGCTTAACATACTGACCGGAGAAACGGGAGCGGGGAAATCAATTATAATTGATGCTGTAGGATTGATATTGGGGGAACGGGCGGATAGGGAGATGATACAGACCGGCAAGGATCTGGCAACGATCGAAGGGATGTTTTATCTGAAAAAACCCGAGAAGATAGTTCCAATATTGGAAAGATACGGCATAACCGTTCAGGAGGATGGAAGCCTTTTGCTTACACGGCAGCTGTCTCGCAGCGGCAGAAGTATATGCCGGGTAAACGGACAGGCGGTAACCCTATCGGTGCTGAAGGAAATTGGGCAGCAGCTGGTTGATATCCACGGCCAGCACCAGCACCAATCTCTTTTAAATCCTGAATATCACATTGAAATTCTGGATCGATTGGGTGGGCAAGGGGTAGCTGAATTTAAACAAAGGGTAGGTGTCCTGTATACCAAATGGAAATCCATACTGAATGAGATGGATGTGATATCCAGGTCCGAAAGGGATAGTGAGAGAATGAAGGATCTCCTGTCCTACCAGATAAACGAGATCGAAAACGCCAGGCTCAAGCCGGGGGAAGATGATGAGCTGGTGCAGGAACGAACGCTGCTGCAAAATTCAGAAAAAATAAATCAGATTATAAACGAAGCGTATGATGTCTTATATTCGGGCAGCGGAAGGGGAATGGCCGTATTTGACCAAATTGCCGTTGTAAAGGAGCGTTTGTCTCAGATCATCGGTTTAAATGATATGTTTGCAGAGATATCACGGGAAATTGACAATATATATTACCAAATTGAAGATGTTATAGATAAGATCAGAGCCTGCAGGGACGGCTTTGATTATAATCCCGACAGATTGGATGAGATTGAAAGCAGGTTATCGTTGATAAATTCATTGAAGAGGAAGTACGGGGATACAATTGAGGAAATACTGGAACTAAAGGAAAGGTTAAAGAATGAACTGCTGTCCATCGAAACCCGGCAGGATCGGCTTGAAGAATTAGCCAGGCAGGAAAAGAAGGTTTACAGTGAATTGGTTGAAGCTTGCATCCAGCTATCGCACAAAAGAAGGGCCACGGCCAGGATGTTTGAGCAGCGTGTGGTTGAGCAATTGAGCCAATTGGGGATGGAAAAGACCCTGTTTGAAGTATCCATATCGACTCCCGACGAGGGAACCGATTATGCCTCCTTTATAACATCCCAGGGTTTTGATAAGGTCGAGTTTACCATATCACCAAATCCCGGTGAGCCTTTAAAACCCCTGGCAAAGATTATATCCGGAGGTGAAATGTCAAGAGTGATGCTGGCTTTTAAGACCGTTCTTGCCGGTATTGACGATATACCTGTCTTGATCTTCGACGAAATTGATACGGGCATAAGCGGTAGGATAGCCAGTGTTGTCGGAGAAAAGATGAGTTCCTTATCCCATTCCCATCAGGTTGTTTGCGTCACCCATCTTCCGCAGATTGCGGTCATGGCCGATATTCATTACAAGATAGAAAAGCAAATAGAAGAAGGTCATACCCGTACGATGGTATATTTGCTGGATGAAAAAGGACGCCGGAATGAGATTGCCAAGCTGATCGGGGGAGCCGAGATCAGCCAGATAGGATTGGAGCATGCTCAGGAACTGATCGAGTCGGCAAGGGAAATAAAGGAAGCTATCAATTAATGATAAACTGTCAAAAAGGGGTAAATGCCCTCTCTTTTTTTGCCTTTTTTGCACTGAATTAGCATGAATAAGTCGGAATTTTTGGGGTTAATTTAAGTTGTGAATAATAAATAAATGAACAGGAGACAGGCAGCATGGAAAAAAACAGAGCAAAAAAGGCATTGGGCATTCTATTGGCTGTTATATTCTTGTTGGTCAATTATTCACCGTTCATTCGGAACATTAAAGATATTCCCTCGGAATTGCAGATATTTGAAGGAGACATCCACATATTGAATTTTGGTCTGCCGTTTATAGTAAAAATTGAAGGGGATAATGTGGATGCCTTGAAATTTAACGGCAGCTCATTAAAGGATCAGGCTAACTTCAACATGAAGGAGCCATTGACCATACAGACGGTAAATATAGGAAGTGCGGAGCTTGTTTTTAAGCTTTTTGGCATATTACCGATAAAACAGATGAAAATAGAGGTGCAGCCTGTCAAAAAGATATTTCCGGGGGGCAATTCCATCGGCGTGTCCCTATACACCCAGGGAGCATTGGTTGTGGGCATATCAGAAGTAATGGATCCTGAAGGATTCATCCACTATCCTGCCGGTGAAGCCGGTCTAAGGCCTGGTGATGTTATCGAAAGGGTAAACGGAGTTTACGTAGAGAATGCCGAGCATCTTTCGGAACTTGTCAATCAATTGAAAGATAATGGGGTTGAACTGGACGTGCGAAGGGGGAATATTATTTTTAAGACCCACATAAATCCGGCGATAGATCACCATGATAACAAGTATAGATTGGGCATATGGGTTCGTGACAGTACGGCCGGGGTTGGTACTTTAACCTTTTACGATCCCGAGAACGGATGTTTTGGAGCTCTTGGCCATGCTATTACCGATCTGGATACCGGCACTTTATTGTCAGTAAAAAATGGCGAAATAATGGAATCCAAAATCATTGATATCAAGCAGGGAAAGCGGGGGGAACCGGGAGAACTGAAGGGGGTTTTTTCAGGGAAACAAAAACTGATAGGCAGCATATTAAGGAATACCCAATATGGTATATACGGTAAGATGTACAAGCCGTTGCCCAGCTTTTATTATGACGAACCCCTGCCTATTTGCTACCAGCATGACGTCCGCCCCGGGAAAGCCAGCATATTGACAACGGTGGATGACCGGGGGATAAGGGAATTCGATGTACAGATAAAGAAAATAAATTACCAGCAGCGGCCAAACTCAAAGGGAATGGTGATTGAGATAACCGATCCAGAATTGCTGGAACTTACTGGGGGTATAGTACAGGGTATGAGCGGAAGTCCCATCATACAAAACGGAAGAATTGTGGGAGCCATAACCCACGTGTTTGTAAATGATCCAAAAAAGGGATACGGTATTTTCATAGAGTGGATGCTGGAAGAAAGCAAAAAAATAATAGGCTGACGCCCTGCATCAAAAATAGTGTTAAAGCGACAATCCTTTTATTTTCGCCAAGAAGGGATATTTGAACCAGTGTCGAATAGAAAACAAATAAAAGAAAGCAATAATATGTATTTTTTTATTGTTGAGGGGGGAACATGATAATGCAAAACAGGATAAGGGTGTTAATTGCAGACGATAATAAGGATTTCTGCGATATCGTCCGCAGATATTTGGAAAAGCAGGATGATATGGAGGTCATAGGCATTGCCAGCGACGGCATTGAAGCGCTGGAGATGATTATTAACATTCAGCCGGAGGTAGTTATTCTGGACATCATAATGCCCCATATTGATGGTTTGGGCGTATTGGAAAGACTAAGGAACAGTAAAATTGAAAAAATGCCTAAGATAATAATACTGTCCGCTGTTGGGCAGGACAAGATTACCCAAAGAGCGATTGCCCTGGGAGCTGATTACTACTTCGTAAAACCCTTTGATATGGAGGTTTTTGTAAAGAGGATAAGAGAATTGACCTTTGGGGTTGTTGCGGATATAGAGCCACCTGTATTTGCGGTTAATCAAGCATCCCAAACATTTGCTGCTTCCCCCGTTAAAGCTGGTTATAGCAACCGTTCTTCCCTTGAATCAGATATAACGAATATAATTCATGAGATTGGGGTGCCGGCTCATATTAAAGGTTATCACTATCTGAGAGAGGCAATACTTATGGTTATAAACAACATGGATTTGCTGGGCGGCATTACAAAGGAATTATATCCTATGATAGCAGAAAAGTTTAATACCACTCCCAGCAGGGTGGAAAGGGCAATTCGCCATGCCATAGAAGTGGCATGGAATCGGGGCCGGATAGAAACAATTAACAAGATCTTCGGCTATACAATTCATGATGAAAAGGGGAAACCCACCAATGGAGAATTTATCGCCATGATAGCGGATCGGCTGCGGCTCAAGGCGCAATCCGCCCGTCAATTCTGATTTAAAACAACAGCCTATAACGGGCTGTTTTTTTATGTATATTTAATGTGGCAATGTAAACCATAAATAAAGGGAAGAATGGATTTTGCTTTTGATAGGTGTAAACGTGACGAGGATGTCTGAAAAATGATAAAAGGACGTGCCAAAAAGGACAAAAGGACAAAAGAGCTTATAAAGCGGCTGATGCCCGGAGATATAGCGGTGATACTGCATCAGGACTTGGATGAAGTGGCAGCCGTACATCTCGTGGAGAGGAAGGTAAAGGCGGTGGTAAACGGGGCTCAGTCGATAAGCGGGAAATATCCGAATTACGGTCCGAAAATACTTTCGGATGCTGGCATCCCGATTGTCGATAATATCGGGGAAGAAGCTTTCAATTGTATAAAGGAGAATGATTATCTGGAGATTGATGAAAATGGTCTACGGGCAAACAATAAATTTATCTGCCGTATTAAGTTTTTGGACAAAAATCAAATTGAGGAGAAGATGGCAGATGCCAGAGAGAATATATGGGAGGTATTGAGGGATTTTATCGATAATACACTGAATTATGCGGCCAGAGAAAAGGACATCGTTATTTCCCCCGTTATGCTGCCTCCCATAAGGACAAGGATGGAAAAAAGACACGTATTGATAGTGGTCAGGGGCAGGAACTACCTGGAGGATTTAAAAGCCATCCGCTCGTACATAGAAGAGGTTCGCCCGGTGATAATTGGAGTGGATGGTGGGGGAGATGCCCTGCTTGAATTCGGCTACAGGCCCAATTTGATTATAGGAGACATGGACAGCGTAAGCGATGAGTGCCTGAAAAGCTGCGATGAGATCGTCGTACATGCTTATCCCGACGGGCGATGCCCGGGGATGGAGCGGATCAGGAAGATGGGGTTGAAGGCCGTTGAATTTCCCTTTGCAGGTACAAGCGAGGATGTTGCTCTTATATTGGCATATGAAAACAAAGCCGAGCTGATCGTAACAGTTGGCAGCCACACCAGCATGGTTGATTTTTTGGAAAAGGGGCGTAAAGGCATGGCCAGTACCCTCCTTGTTAGGATGAAGGTCGGCTACAAAATCGTTGATGCCAAAGGGGTAAGCGAACTCTATAAAAATCGCATTCAGCCGAGCTATATAGCTGCCCTTTTTGTTTCTGCCATGTTCCCCATACTTCTGGTAGCCCGGATGTCACCACAGATTCAAGAGCTGTATCGTCTGCTGGCGCTGAGGATAAAACTACTGCTTGGATTTTAGGTGGTGAATATGCTGCATATGAAATACTACATCATACTCCTAATCGGAATATTCCTTTCCCTGGGCCTTGGGATTTTAATCGGAGTAACCCTGGAGAATAAGGATGTGTTGGAAAAGCAGCAAATACTGATTACGCGTCAAATAGAGAGTGAATTCTCGGCTTTGCGGAAGGAAGCCGATATGCTCAAAACCAGCCTGGAAGCTATTGAAAAAGAAAAGGAACAGGCTGATTCAATGTGCAATTATTTGTTTTCCAGGTTAACTGAAAACAGGTTAATGGGAATTAGTATTTCCATGATATGCATGGGTGCCGATGATGCCTGCTATGAACTGGAAGAGTTTCTGCGGCTGGCAGGCGCTTCCATTGAATCCGGTATTATAATTTGGCCCGAGCTGTTTAGGCGGAGGGTGGATGTGACTGCCGTATCCGAAGCTTTTAATGAGGAGACGAAAGAGCCGGACAGGCTTTATGGTTTAATAGCCGAGGAGCTTGTATTCAGTATTGCGGACGGCTGTGCAACTCCGCTGATGAACCGGATTGAAGAAATGCATCTTATCAGCATCATAAATGATTTCACCGAATCCGGCGGCATTGATGTTATTGTATTGTTGGGAAACGGTCGGGATAATGAATCTCAGATGAATGGGGATCAATATTTTGATATAGCCCTTATACAGGCCGCGAATAGTCTTGGTTTGCAAGTCATAGCCGTGGAACCGGCCTCAATAGGCAGAAGTGCCATTCCGGAATACAGGAATATGGGCATTTTTACAGTAAAAAACATAGATACCATCCCGGGAAAGCTGGAATTGATTGCCGTATTGGAGTCCATTCAGGCTGGCCCGGAGTCGCAATATATATCGGATGAGGAGGCATCATGATGCCGGTTAAGTATTCGGCCCAAACTGGGCGGGAGGAGTTTGACGGTGCATAACAACAGAAAGAATGTGGGAGTAGTAATTCCAGCATACAATGAAGAGGCTTGCATTGGAAGTACCATCAGGGCTCTTAAGGATATTCCGTATATTCATGAAATACTGGTGGTGGATGACGGTTCTTCCGATAACACTGCCGAAATTGCTAAGCAGGAAGGGGCCAGGCTGCTGAAATTGGGGAAAAATTACGGGAAGGGATATGCGGTGATGTGGGGAATACAGTCCGTATCCTGTCCGATTATTTTACTTCTGGATGCCGATTTGGGAGAAAGCGCCGGTGAGGCGGTTAAGCTCATCCGACCGATACATGAAGGCAGGGCCGACGTAACAATAGCCCGCTTTGCCGGTAATCTACCCGGAAAAGGTTTCGGCCTGGTTAAAGGTTTGGCAAGGTTGGGTGTGCGGATGCTGACAGGTAAGGATTTCAAAGCAGTGCTGTCGGGACAAAGGGGATTCAGACGAGAGGTTGTTGAACCGGAATTTTTCAGGTATAAAGGCTTTGGAATAGAATTCGGAATGACGGTGGATCTGTTAAAGCGAGGTGTTAAGATATGCGAAGTGGACGTTCAAATGACCCATAGTGCCACGGGTATGGATTGGCCGGGTATGGTTCACAGAGCCAGGCAGTTCCGGGATATTATGATGGTATTATTGCGGAAGGTTTGGGGAAGGGTAGCGGCAAGAGGGGGGTATGAGCATAGCTGAACATATATTAGCCTTTGGAATAGCCTGTATGGCAGCCAGGTATTTTGTGCCCAGGATTTACGAAATCTTAAAAGCTGACGGGAGGCATATCAGCAACTACAGGGGTCGTCCCGTCGTTACCGGGATGGGCTTGGCTTTGATGTTTCCATGCCTTTTTGGTATGCTGCCCTTCCTGCTGGAAGGGGTAAAAGCCGATTGTCTGTCCTATTTAGCAGCGGTTGTCTCGCTGGTGGTACTGGGAATCGTTGACGACATGCTGGGTGATGGAAAGGTCAGGGGAATCATGGGACACATGAAGGTGATATTAAAGGGAGGCTTGTCAACCGGAGGAATTAAACTTATTATAGCCGTTTTTTTGGGTGCAGTGCTGTCGTGTTATTATTACTCTCACGTCTTTCACCGGCTGCTATACGCGCTGGTATTCTTGCTGTTTATTAATTTTATTAATCTCATGGATCTCAGACCCGGCAGGGCTATCAAGGTTTTTTTATTTTTGCTGGTCGTACTGGCCTTGTTGGGCCGGTTTAGCAATATACGGATATTTTTGCCCGTTATTGCCGCAGTTCCCTTTTACATAAAGGGTGAAATGAACGAGCGGTATATGCTGGGGGATACCGGGGCAAACCTGCTGGGCGGCATGCTGGGTTATTATACAATCAGGGTCCTTTCTCCGGTACCCGCATTTGCTATAGCGTCGGTACTGTTATTGATACAGCTTGCCGCCGAACATTACTCTATTTCAAAGTTTATTGAAACAACCCCCTTCCTTCGGCATATTGATGAAATGTGGAGGATGAAAAAGGATGCGGATACCGGCATGGATAGAGTTTAAGCAGGGAATGGTGGAGCAGGTGGTCGGGAAGATTGATGAAACAACCATTATACTGAAGCTTGCAATTGATCACGTATGCAAGCTGGCCGTTCTGTATCCCCGCCTCACCGGGCCGGCGGATATCGGGGATAGGGTGTTGGTAAACACAACGGCCTCCAGCCTTGGCCTGGGCACCGGTGGATACCACTTTGTTGTCTGCAATTTAGACCGTCCGGCTACTCCTTTTGAAAGCAGGGGACATGGGATGAAATTAAAATATACTCCTTTTCAGGTGCAGCTTCTCCTATCAGAAGAGGAAGAAAGTCCGCACCACCCTTATTATGATCAGCCGGTGGATTTTAGAAACAAGCTGGTATACATCGGTGAACTCCACAGTATGCTGGTGCCGCTATGCGCCTGTATTAAGTATTTTTCCGGCTCCAGTGTTCGCATAGCATTCATAATGACGGATCATGGAGCGTTGCCCGTGGGTTTTAGCAGGAATGTGGCCTTGCTGAAGGATAAGGGCTTGTTGGATGTTACAATTACTTCGGGAAATGCTTTTGGAGGGGATCATGAGTGCGTTAATATTTATACTTCATTAAAGGCTGCTTTGGACATAGAAGGCTGTCAGACTGCTGTCATTACCATGGGGCCCGGTATACTGGGGACGGGTACGACCTATGGATTCAGCGGGCTGGAACTGGGCTTATATGCAAACTTAATTGCCGGCCTTGGCGGAAATGTGGTGTACGTACCAAGGCTGGGCTTTGGGGACAGTCGGCGGCGTCACAGGGGAATCAGCCATCACTCCATTACGGTTTTAAGGGATATTGTACAGCATTCTCTGCCCCTCGTATTGCCCTTGATGGATGCAAAAAGCCGTATCAGGATTATGGAACAGTTAAAAGAAAACGGCTTATTGGACAAACACAGGATTATATTTCTGGATGGTGCCGATGTCCGGGCGGCCCTGGATCATTACAGCTTACGTCCGACTACAATGGGAAGGGGGCTGGATGAAGATCCCTACTTTTTTTATACGCTGGGTGCTGCCAGCCGCTATGGTCTTCCAAAAATTACAGCTCTCTGATTCAATATCGCCAAAGGGACAGGTTATAAAACCCCCCAAAAAATCATAGTAATCAATAGAGACGTTTGTGATGAGATTTTTGGGGAGGATACATTGATTGAATATTGTTAAAATAAAAACCGATATAATGCTCCATGTCGAAAGCAATATACTGCTGTATCTTTTGCTGATATTTGTATTTATTACGGGGATAGCTGCCGGCGGTTTTACCGTAAACTCCATATCTTCGGAACGGCAGGCTTACCTGGCGGAATACCTGTACAAGCATTCATATTTGTTAAAAAATCAAGCACATATAGATAAAGGTTTGACCTATTTAAATTCTGTTTTACGCAACGTTCAAACCGCATTTTTCATATGGCTTTTTGGCTTACACTATGTCGGTATCCCCTTTATGCTGATAACTATAGGAATCCGCGGCTTTTTGCTGGGCTTTGTCGTTGCATTTTTTATTGACTATTACGGATTTAACGGCTTTTTATTCGTTCTCTGCTGTATACTGCCCCAGTGTTTCGTCCATGTGCCCTGTATTGTAATAATGGGTATTATATCCCTGCGATTTAGCCTTCAGAATTTCAGGGAGCGAAAACATTATGTCGGCAGACAGGTAAAATTCCAAAGGGCAGCAGCCTACACGTCGAAGTTTTTTCTTATAATAATTGCATTTTTGCTTGCCGGCCTGTTTGACACCTTTGTTGTACCCTTTATTTTTGAATCTCTTTTTGTAGACATCTTTCTGAATAAAGTTGTCAATCATCCAATATTGAATAGATCATTTCTTCTTTGATAGAATAATGTATAGCCATATATCTATGCATACAGTGTAGCGGAAGTATGGGTCAAGCCATCATAAAACACGGATTGGAGTGTCTGACAATGTATGACGAAATTGCCCGCTTTATAAAGGAGAGAACAGATATCCAACCGGTTATAGGCTTAATATTGGGTTCCGGTTTGGGTGATGCTACCGAGGTCATTGAAAGGCCTGTTTTTATCAATTATAGGGATATCCCCGGCTTTATCGATACTACGGTAGAAGGACATAAGGGCAGATTCGTTGTCGGAGAGTTTAAGAAGAAGGCACTGATAGCAATGCAGGGGCGTTTTCATTATTATGAGGGATACGGGATGGAACAGGTGATCCTCCCCGTCAGGGCGATGAGGAGATTGGGAGTGAAAACCTTAATAGTTACTAACTCGGCAGGAGGAGTGAACCCGGACTTTTCACCGGGGGATTTGATGGTCATACAGGATCACATCAATATGACGGGGGTTAACCCGCTGAGGGGTAGGAATGCGGATGACTTGGGCCCCCGATTTCCCGATATGACCTATGCCTACGATCCTGGACTCCGCAGGCTTGCATTTCATAAGGCCAAGGAGATGGGAATAAGTTTGCGGCAGGGGATCTACGCCATGATGCCGGGGCCAAGCTATGAAACGCCTGCTGAAATAGCCATGCTGAGAAAGCTGGGTGTTGATGCGGTGGGAATGTCCACCGTACCCGAGGTTACAGCAGCCGTACATGCCGGTATGAAGGTGCTGGGAATATCCTGCATTACCAACATGGCTGCCGGCATTCTGGATAAGCCTTTAACCCATGAGGAAGTGATTGAGACGGCATCGAAGGCGGCCCACTTACTTACAAGCCTTGTGTTCAGCCTTATTCAGGATCTGTAATCCCGGTTTGATGCAGCAATCCCCGTATGGTCGTTTACGGGTATTTTGTAGCGTATAACCCTTCTACACAATGGAAAACATAATCACAGATGACATATTCACGGTAGGAGGGATGGAATTGGATACCTTTAAGCGCATTATACTTTCCTGGGTGCTCATACTTCTTCTGTTGTTCACCCCGACCGGCGTTATGGCGACGACCGAACCAACGGCCGAGCTGCCTTTTGATATACAAGCAAAATCGGCTCTTTTGATGGATTATGAAACCGGTACAATTTTATATGAAAAGAATCCCCACGAGAAGCGTCCTATGGCAAGTATAACCAAAATTATGACCCTTTTGCTGGCCATGGAGGCTGTTCAGGACGGCAGATTAAAGCTGGATGATACCATAACCGTCAGCGAGCATGCAGCCAGTATGGGAGGTTCAACGGTTTTTCTGGAAGCCGGTGAAACATTCCCCGTCTCAACCATTCTGGAGGCGGTTATTGTAGCTTCTGCCAATGATGGCAGCGTTGCTTTGGCCGAGAAAATAAGCGGCAGCCATGAAGCCTTTGTACAGAAGATGAACCAGCGGGCGCAGGAATTGGGGATGAAGAATACCCATTTTTCAAACTGTACCGGCTTGCCTGCTGAGAATCACTACACAACCGCCTATGATATAGCCATAATGAGCCGGGAGCTTCTAAAATACCCGGATTTCTTTAAATGGAGTACGATCTGGCTTGATTATATGCGGGATGGAGAAACAATGCTGGTCAATACAAACAGGCTGGTAAGGTTTTATGAAGGATGCGACGGTATTAAAACCGGATATACCGATGAAGCAGGGCACTGTATCTCAGCAAGTGCAAAACGGGGCCATCTTAGGCTGATAGCGGTTGTATTGGGGGCCCCAAGTTCACAGATTCGATTTAACGAGGCCAGAAAGCTTATGGATTACGGCTTTGCAAATTATGACTCGATGTTAGTGGTGAAAAAGGGTCAGGTTATTGAAAAAGAAGTATCGGTGACCGGAGGCAAAAAAAACAGCATTAGCGGATTGGCCGGGGATAGTCTGTCGGTGTTGTTGAAGAAGGAAGAACCAAAGGAGTTTCAGCGAGAGGTTGAGCTGCAGCAGCCCCTGAAAGCACCCATAGAAAAAGGACAAAGGATCGGGAAGCTGACGGTAAAAAGCAACGGGAAAAAGATGGGTGAAGTAGACCTCGTTGCCGGTGAAACGGTGGAAGCTGCAGGTGTGCTGGATTATTTCGGCAAGATCTTTCATAGCTGGTTAAAAAAAACTGAAAACGATAGGTGACTTCTTTAAATCCCTTTCTTTTCCTTGGTGATGTTTATGTTAGCCTGGGTCTATATCATATGAAGCAAGGGTGGAAAATAAAGCGGATCGGCGAAGGAGATATGGTTGCCAATCTCAGCGCCGATCTTTTTTATTGGGAAAACAGGCCAGGAATGTTGAAAAAAGAATTATATGGCTTACATAAAAACAGTAAATAATGTACAATGTGTATAGACGATTGATATGTTATGATTTATGGCCTACAGACTTTGATAAATGGAGGAAACCACATATGCGTATAAATATAATTGAAATATTGCTGAGCCTGCCTGCGGTATTTTTGGCCATAGCTTTTCACGAATTTGCTCATGCATATAGTGCCTATCGTCTTGGAGATCCTACTCCAAAGAACATGGGGAGGCTCACCCTCGATCCCTTGGCCCATGTAGATTGGCTGGGTTTTATAATGTTTGCATTGTTTGGCTTTGGATGGGCAAAACCCGTACAGGTTAACCCTTCAAATTTCAGGGACAGGAGGTTGGGAAATATCATTGTTTCACTGGCCGGACCGGCTGCTAATATGTTGCTGTCCATCCTTACGCTGTTGGTACTTACCCTTGTTCAGTTATTTGTGGATGATTTGGGCATACTATGGAATATAGTTGTCAGAATAATTCATCTTAATATTCTGTTTGCAATCCTAAACCTGATTCCGATTCCTCCTTTTGATGGTTACCATATCCTCAGGGAACTGTTCTACAGAAAAAATGTGCGGTTCTTCTGGCAGTATGAGCGATACGGCTTGTTTGTTCTCCTTATATTTATTTTTTTAGGTCTTTTTGATATAATCGTTGGTGTCCCGGCAAACCAGATATACAACCGGCTGATGCAATTGCAGGGATATGTGCTGTTTTTGCTGCAATAAAAGAAGGAAAGGGGTATGGGGTGACATATCAGGTTAAACTGGATGTTTTTGAAGGACCGCTGGATCTTCTTCTTCACCTGATTTCAAAATCAAAGCTGAATATTGAGGATATTTCAATATCGGATATTACCAACCAGTATTTGGATTATCTGCATCAAATGGAAGTTTTTGATATGGATATTGCCAGCGAGTTTCTCGTAATGGCTGCAACCCTGCTGCATATAAAATCCAAAAAACTACTGCTCAGGATGGTTCCGGAAGATGATGAGGAGGAAGAGGACCCACAGCAGCAGCTGATTCAAAAGCTTAAGGAGTATAAGAAATACAAGGATGCAAGCGAACTGTTATCCAAAAGGTATATGATTTATACGAATATGTTCAGCAAGCTGCCGGAAGAGATGGTGGAAGCAAAGGAATGGGATATAAAATTTACAGATTTTACAAAGCATGATATGTATAGAACGATGCTTGAACTTTTGGGCAGGGAGAAAAAGGCAGAACCAACCGAGCATGTACGCCGTATTGAACGCGAACCCATATCCCTGAAGAGCAGAATAAAGCAGATCAGGCTTGCATTAAAAAGGCGGAGTAAAATAATGTTTTCCCAGCTTGTTGACAAAAAGCGCAGCCGCCTGTTCATAGTTGTTACCTTCATGGCCCTGCTGGAAATGGTAAGCAAGGGTTGGATAGAGATTAAACAACATAGACCGTTTTCGGATTTTGTGATACAAAGGAAGGGATCAAAATGGACGAAAAAGAGATGATGGCGATAATTGAGGCGGTGTTATTCGTTTCGGGGGATCCCGTATCAATAAAGGATATTTCCGATCTGTTAAAAATCGATGTTGAAGTTGGGCGAAAGCTTATGGACAGAATGAATGATGTTTTTACATCGCAGGGGAGGGGGCTGCAATTAATCCAGGTTGAGGATACTTATCAGTTGGTTACGCGTCCTGAATATGCGGATTATATAAAGCAGTTTACCGGTATTAGGAAGGAGCAAAGCCTTTCCAAAGCTTGCCTTGAAACCCTGACTATAATTGCCTATAAACAGCCTGTGACAAAAGCTGATATTGAACAGCTCAGGGGAGTAAAGTGCGATCACTCGATAGCCATGTTACTGGAGAGAAACCTTATTCAGGAGGTAGGCAGGCTGAATGCTCCCGGACGGCCCAAGCTGTACGGTACCACACCTGCTTTTCTGAAGAGTTTCGGGCTTACATCCCTTCAGGATCTTCCTCCCCTTGATAAAGAAGAAATTGCATAAAGTCCGCCACCCGTGTATTTTTTCTCTATACGGTGAAAAAATAGAAAAAAATGCATGGGGTGTGCATTGATGTGTTTTTGTCGATTGCGTTGCTGCTTATTTTTATATTGTTTTTTCTTATATGTGGGACAACGGTTCGGTGGGAGATAAGAATTCTGATAAGGGAAGGGGAAAACAGATTTTTTATAGACGTTAGGGCTTTAGCCGGTTTGATCCGTTTCAGATATGAGCCCAAATCTCAACATGAAAGGGCAGCCCCTGTTTCTGAGGATGGCAGGGGAAAACATTCAACAGAAAAAACACACGCACCCGATGAAGGAGTTCTTGGATTTATAAAAAGGGGGCGCGAATTCTACCGGAAAAATTTAAGCTATCTTGTGTACTTTAAAGATAAGATTAGGATAAGGGATTTTTTCCTGACCGCCCGAATCGGAACCGGGGATGCCGCCAAAACGGCCATATTGGCAGCCAGCCTGTATACCCTTTCATGTATGCTGTTCAGCCATCTCAATAACGTCTACCATGCAGAAAAACGATGTATAAATGTGATT
>LFSE01000088.1 GCA_001513075.1 Clostridiales bacterium DTU074
AAGATGAGGACGCCGTGAGCCGTGCCGGCGGGAATATCGTCGGTACCGTCGTTATCCAAATCATAACCTTGAACCACGCCCGGCAGTGATGTATCCACATCAACCTTCGGCTCGATACGGCTTACGGGATAATCATTAAATTCGATTGTTATAGTGCTGTTGATATCCATGTCATCGCCAAACGCCACTTGCACGTGGTTATTGCCGTCAACCAATACTACAGCCTGCCCCGAGCCAAGGGTGGCGATTCTTTCATTAAACTCATCCTGGCTGTTTACAACGGTAAATTCGTATCGGGTGATACCGGTTGACGTCAGAACCGACAGATTTTTTATCTCGTGAGCATAGACGATCGGTTTATTTGTATCAATTTGGATAGGGCTGCCGGCAGTCAGTCCGTTGGCTGGATGCTCCAAGCTCCAGCTTCCGACAGCGCTCACCGGTGCCGGGATTATCTTCCACGTCCATATATTCGATGAATGCTTGGTAAACACGAAATCGATCTTATGCTCGTTCCCCTGAGCATCAAACACGCTGGCGCTGTATGTGATCTTATCGCCGATATTGCTGGTTCCGTCAAGGTTTCCCTCAAATCTGATAATATCGGTAGCCTTTGCATCCATATGCAGACCCGACAGATTGATGGGACCGGGTGAACCGCTTGTGTCGACATACTGGACTCCGGTCAGAGGATCAGTGATTGACCCGCTCCATCCCAGTACTTTTAAGCCACCCGGATATATCAGATTTCCGTCAACATCTATGTCAAAATTTCCGGCTCGCGTGTAGTAGTCATTTATCCCGTCCGTTACTATAAAAAACCCTTCGCCGTCAATGGCAAGGTCAGTGGCTTTATCCGTTCTTTGAACGCCGGTACGCGTGTGCAATACATCGATTGTAGCCACTGAAACACCCAATCCGATCTGTTGAGGATTTGTACCGCCCCTTTCCCCAGCCAGCGAAGGGGCCGAAGCATGTTTAAGGGTTTGATTGAGTATTTCCTGGAAAGTAACGCGGCTGGATTTAAAACCAACGGTATTAATATTGGCAATGTTATTGCCGATAACGTCCATCTGAACCTGGTGCACTTTCAAACCGGATATACCGGAATACAAAGATCTCATCATTTGCAATTAACCTCCTTTGGATTTGGGCGCAGCTCATCCCGTCTGTCGTTCGGGGATGATACAGCCTCCTCAAGAGGTCCGGCTATAATATAACTGCGCCGTCTATGTTGGTAAATACGTTTTCTTTAAGGTTTTCACCGTCAAGAGCGGTAACTACCGTTTTGCTCGGGATATTGACAATCAATGCCAGATCTCCCATCAAGATAAGGGAATCCTTTACTCCCTTAGCCCGGGCCTTTTCCATTGCTGTGTTGATTCTATCGATTTCAGCGTGGGACAGGGATATGCTTCTTTGATTCATCCTTTCCTGGGCATGCTTGCTGAACCTGATAGCTTTCTCCTGAATTAATGCTTCCTTCAGTACATTCTTAAACTGAATATCGTTTGAAACTCTGCTTTGCCTTTCCGGCTGCCGGGCAGAGGGTATTCTGTTTATACTTCCGGGTATGACAAATCTGTTGGAATCTATTCTTTCGTTATTCATTAATTACCACTTCCTTTATGCTCCATCAATCAAATCGGCCTGGTGGTCTGAGTATATTATAACGATATCATCCATGCTTATATCCTGTCCGTTGACATGCAGGTAGATATTGCCGTCATGTATTGATACGCTTTCAACCCGGCCGAGTATGGTAATTATGTCAGATGAATTCCCAATCCTTTTCTCGGCGTATACCATCCTTCCTACCAGGCTTAAAGCTTTCATTGAGTTGAAATCGTTGCTCAGGTTCTGCATCTGCTCCAGGGTGCTGAACTGAGCCAGCTGGGCGATGAATTCCTTGTCCTCCATAGGATTTAGGGGATCCTGGTATTTCAGCTGGGTTATCAGGAGCCTCAAAAACTCGTCCTTTCCCAGTTGGCCGGGCTGTCTTTTCCCGCTATGTTCGGCCTGGTATACAGGATGGTACATCATTGCTTCCGCTCTCACATTCTCCCTCCTTCCTATGCAAAGCAATCTATTCGGTTTTGTCCTTCACTGAGATAAACAATCGATTCTTCATGCCTGTCGCTTATCCGGCCCATGGCATCAATCCTTTGCTCCTTTTTTGTATGTTCGTTTAGCCATTCTGCATCCCGAAAATCGGTCCACCGGGGTTGCTGATACATACTGCCGATGTTTACATCAAGCCGGGCCAGTACATAACCTTCCTGAGCCAGCAGTGATTTCAGACTGTGCTGGTTTGATTCCAGCAGGTCTTTGACCAGTTGGGACTGGGTGGTTATTTTTACCGTCATTTCTCCATCTTTCAAAACGACTTTCACAACAATCCTTCCCAGTTCTTCAGGCTTAATAAGCACCTGCATCTCTGAGTGTTCGCCCCTTGTCAGCATACTTATTTTTTCGGCCAGCTGCAATATTATTTCCTGCTTATCATACCGGCTTGCTGCCCCACTCAGGGAGGTCAGCTCCTCATCACGTTGATTGCTGCTGCCAAACATGATATATCCGTGAATCGGAGGTTGCTCATTAAGGTCCGTCGGTGGCTGACTTTCGGATAGCTCAAAAGGTCCTTCTGTGAATTCATTTCTGCCAATAACGGGTAACTCTTTTTGAGGACTGTCCCTGCGGGCTTGGCCGCTTACATTTCCATCCTGTTCCAAACCGGTATCCTTTCTGAAAATCAACGTTGTTTCGGGAAGGATGTCAGTTTCAGGACTTATACCGTCCATCAATCGAAGGTTTACGCTTTTCTGGTTTGCATTGTTTTCTTGCGATCCTGGTACTGCTGCAGGTAAGCCTTTAGCTGTATCAACGGCTGATTCATTCATGAACGCAAGCCGGTTGTCCGGTGATAACTGCTCGGCCTCGCCGGGTACTGGCACCTTTGGTATCGTTGGCTTCACAGTTTCATCGGCTTTATCATCGGCTGATGAGGGAATAACTATTTCCGAAAAGGCATCTTCCGCTGTCGAAGGCTGCTTCAGCTTGTTTTGAACGTCAAGCACACCGGCTGTATAAAGACTGGGCCGGGCGGACTTATGCAAGGCATGCCCTGCGGGAATATGGCTCTGCATGCCAGGAATGGGAGTTGGTATACTGTTTTGAGCTTTTGTGCTGTTTTCGGCTATGTCCATTATGGGACATAACATAAAGGACATAATTTCCTCAGCACAGCCTTCCCATACTGAGGGACCGTCCCTGCCTGCCACATCGGCTTCGTCGCTATCCCCGTCGTTCTCGGTTCGCTTGCTGTGAATCCATAATTTGTTTTTAAGCAAATCAGTGAAGGAACAAGTTGGATCCCGAACATCTGTATCGATTGAAGCAGTTTTCGAAGGAGAATTCCCACCAGATATCACATGGTGTGTCGGGACCATTACCATCGGCCAATCACCTCCTTTCATATATATTTTTTATGCGCTGTCATCTGCTTCATGGGCAGTACATCACTGCAGCATGGCTTTGGTTAGTTCGGCTGCCTTTTTCGGTTCCATAAGGCCCATAATTTCTGCACTTTTTTGTCTTGACATATTCTTGAGTATCAGGATAATCCGGCTGTTGTCCTCAATTTCTGTCAATATTAAGGCGGCCTGTTCGGCATCCATATTTTCGTACAGCTTGGCTATTTGCCTCACATCCTCAAATTGGGAAGACAGATTTTCCTGCAGCTCCTCTATTTCAAGCTTTTTCTGCTGCAGCTCGATATCCCTCTGTTCCAGTTCCTGCTGCTTTTCTTCCAATTCGTGTCTCAGGTTTACCAGCTCGTTTTCCAGCATTTTCAATCTTGCTTTTTCATTCTCGATATTCTTCCATTCCTTTTGTATCTTGGCATATTCCTCGGAAAAATCGTCTTTAGCCTGGCCGGTTGATTGATGAAAGATCGAAGTTATCGTGTTCTTTATTTGGTCCACATCAATGTCAAAATCAATGCCGAATAAATACGCAATATCAAATAAATACAACAATCCTGCCATAATAACCAAGAATAGGATAATGGCGATTATAATGACTGCAATAAGCGGCTTTTTGCTTTTTTGGTTTGAATTATTATTCTGCTTGGCCATCTAATGCTCCACCTTGCTGGAATAATTTAAAACCGGTAAATTCATCAATAGCTTTTTGTTGCTTTTTCTCCAGTTCAGCTATATAGTCCCTGTACTGCTTTTCTTTAAGCTGGCTTAATACATTTGTTTTTTTCATCAGGCTTACCAGCCTTTCCATTATTTCCTCCACCTGTTTTTCGGCCCGCTTTACAATTTGCTCCTGCTGTCTTATACGCTGTCTCAGAACTTGGGTATAGTCGGCATACATTTTGATGCTGTTCACCGTCGCTCCCTTGATGGCCATGCTGGTCATATCGGCAGCTATTAAGCTCATCTCTTCATGCATGTCCGACAGAACTTTGTGTTGCCTGGCCAGATACTCTTGAGCACGGGCGAATTCAGTTTTAACCTGCTTTTTTCTCAGCTTGTCCACCTTTAAAACCGTTTCCAGGGAGAATTTGAACTTGGCCATGTTGAGCATCCCTTCATATTATATGTTCAGCTCAGGAGTTGGCTATGCTGTATAAACGTTGGCGGGTATCGTCATAGTCCGTCATTTCATTAACCGCCTGTTGTAAAAAGCTGTTTATTCTGGGCATCTTCTCTATTGCCTCATCAACTTCAGCATTGCTCCCCCGGCGGTAAGCTCCGATATTGATGAGATCCCTTGCCTCCGTGTATGCTGCCATAAGGGCTTTAACCCTTGCTGCAGCTCTATAGTGTTCCGGCATAACGATGTCGGGCATTAGCCTGCTTACGCTGTTTAGCACATCGATAGCCGGATAGTGATTTCGATTGGCCAGATCCCTTGATAGAACTATATGCCCGTCCAATATACCCCTGGCAGCATCGCTTATGGGCTCGTTAAAATCGTCCCCGTCCACTAACACGGTATATAAGCCCGTAATGGAACCCTTCTCGCCGCAGCCCACCCTTTCCAAAAGCTTGGGCAGGATTGCGAACACCGATGGGGTGTAGCCTCTGGAAATCGGCGGCTCTCCAATAGCCAGGCCTATTTCACGCTGGGCCATGGCAAATCTGGTTAAGGAATCCATCATCAGCAGGGTATCCCTGCCCTGACTTCTAAAAAACTCGGCAATAGCCGTGGCAACAAAGGCGGCTCTTAAGCGTACCAGAGGGGGTTGATCCGATGTGGCGACTACCAGCACCGAACGCCTCAGCCCCTCCTCTTTCAAATCCTTTTCAATGAAATCCCGGACTTCCCGCCCTCTTTCGCCTATTAAGGCTATTACGTTGACCTCGGCCTGGGTGTTGCGGGCAATCATGCCCAGCAACGTGCTCTTGCCAACACCGCTTCCGGAAAAGATTCCTAACCTCTGCCCCCGCCCGCAGGTCAAAAGACCGTCAATTGATCTAATCCCCAGCACCAACGGAGTTTGTATGCGTTGTCGATTCAACGGATGGGGAGGCGGATTGTGAATGCTTGTCCGTTCCCCGGCTTCAATATATCCCTTTCCATCGATCGGATTTCCGAAACCGTCTAATATTCTTCCAATTAAGTCTAAACCCACCGAGACCATAAATTTTCTGTTGGTAAGGAGTATTTTGCTGCCCGGCCCGATTCCTTCAAGCTCACCGTAGGGCATCAGTAAAACTCTGTCGTTTTTAAACCCGACTATTTCAGCCTGTATGTACGAAGTTTCGTTTATGTTGTAAATATGGCATATTTCACCAATCTCCCCGGAAGGAGCTTCCGCCTCTATCGTAAGGCCAATGACCTTAACAACATGTCCCCTGCATTTTATTACCTCTGTTTGGCTGACGATTTTTCTGTATCTCTCAATCGAGACGCTGCTGCTCATGCCGTCCTCCGCTTAAAGCCATTTCAATCTCCTCAACACGACTTTGTACGCTTCCGTCAATTATCCCGTTATCGGTTTCAATGATGCAACTTCCGGTGCCGATATGCTGATCCCCTATTATCTCTATATCCTCAAGAGGCTTAAATTTGGATAAAAAAGCCTCTTTTAAGCGTTCTATCCTGTCTTGATCACCGGCGTTTATTCGGAGCTTTATCTTGGCTTTCCCCTGAACTCTTTGCAAAGTTGATTCTACTATGTATCTTAAGACCTCATCATCCTGTTCCAAGCGATCGTATACAACCCTCTTTGCTATGTCCAATGCCAGATTGACCAGATCCCGCTCAAACTGATGATAAAGCCTCTCTCTTTCAACTATAATCTCCTTCTTTAAGCTCTGAACCTCCTGAAGTTCACTGAAAAAAAGCTGTTCGGCCTTTTTTGCTCCTTCTCTATAGCCGGCTTGGAAGCCTTCCTGTTGTGCCCTTTGCTTTATCTGCCTGGCTTCATGCACTGCGGCATTAATAATGGAATCTGCCTTCCTCTCAGCATCTGCCAATATATTGCTGACCTCTTCCTTTGCCGCTTCCGTTGATTTGTTGTTTTGGACATGTGATTTCCGATTATTCGACGGAAACTTATATCCTTTATCGTGAACCGGATTGACTTCCTTTCGTAACATGAACTTATTGCCGTTATTGATGAATATTTCATTGGATTTTAATATGTTAGACAATTATCTCGTCACCGCCTCCGCGCGAAATAATTATTTCGCCAGCTTCTTCAAGCTGCCTTATGATGTTTACAATCTTCTGCTGAGCATTTTCAACATCCCTGAGCCGCACCGGCCCCAGGTATTCCATATCCTCTTTGATCATATCCTGCATACGCTTTGACATATTTGCAAATATGACTCTGCTGACCTCTTCACTGGCACCTTTCAAAGCCAATATCAGATCGCTGTTATCAACTTCACGGAGGAATCTCTGGATGGAACGATTGTCCAGAGTGACGATGTCCTCAAATACGAACATTCTCTGGCGTATCTCCTCCGCTAATTCACTGTCCCTGAGTTCCAGGTTTTCCATTATATATTTTTCTGTGCCCCGATCAACCGACAGTAGTATATCGACTAAAGCCTGGATACCTCCGGCATTGGTAAAATCTGTGGTTAGCATGGAAGACAGCTTCTTCTCAAGTATCCTTTCAACTTCCTTTATAACATCGGGGGATGTCCTGTCCATCAGAGCTATCCTGGTTGCTACCTCAACCTGTTTTTCCTGGGGCAGCGATGAAATGATTTCAGCTGCCTGCTGGGGTTGCAAGTAAGCCAGTATCAATGCTATGGTTTGGGGGTGTTCATTTTGTATGAAATTTAAAATTTGTGAAGGATCGGCTTTCCTGACAAAATCAAATGGGCGTACCTGTAAAGAGGAAGTAAGCCGGTTAATTATCTCGAGAGCTTTTTGGCTTCCCAAAGCCCGCTCCAGTATATCCTTTGCATATTCAATACCGCCTTCAGCTATGTAATTCTGCGCAAGGCAAAGCTGGTAAAACTCTTCAATTACCTGGTTTTTGACGTCAGCTTCCACCTTGGTCAGATTGGCAATCTCCAGGGTTAATTGTTCAATTTCGTCTTCTCTAAGGTGTTTGTATATTTGGGATGCCCTTTCCTTGCCAAGGGCTATAAGAAGAATTGCGGCTTTTTCCCGCCCCGTCAGTGCCCCTTTTATCCTTGCCATATTGCACCCCCTTACTCTTCGCTAAGCCAATTCCTCAGCAACTGAGCCACAGCTTCCGGTTGCTGGGATGCCAGTCTTTCCAGCTGTTTTCTTATCTGATTCCGATCCTCCATATCCAATTCCAATTCCTGTTTTTCCTGCTGCAATTCTCTTTCAGCTGCTTCTGCCAAAAGCTCCTGAGCTGCAGCTGCCTGGGCATGGGCCCGGCGCATACGTATCCATATAATAATTAAAATGACAAATAAAACTGCTATGCCCGCAAGTAAAAAGGGAGTAATATCGGTCATCCGCCAGGTTCCATTCATCCTTTGTTCAAGTTCTTCAAGCAGTTTGTCCTGAAGGGAAGTATCAAATTTCATGCTGTGTACTGTTATTCTTTCAAGATCCGTCCCTATGGCTGTTGCCAACAGTTCCTTAATCTGTTGCAGAAGCTGCTGATCCAGCGCCTCATTGTCAATGATTACCGATATGGATAGATCCTCAACCTTGCCCTGCTGTTCTTCTATGGTTTCCTTTATCTCGTTTATCTCATAGTTTATAATTTCATGGCTTTTGTCGTAGGAACCGCTTTCACCGCTCTCAAGCTCTGGGTATTGAGGGGTGTTGGATGGTTCACCTGCCGCTCCCTCAGGAACAACGTTCCTTACTTTTTCTCTTAGCACCTCTCTGCTTGCAATGATTCCCTCTTCATCGGTTACCGGCTCGAATGTCACCGATTCTCTCAGCCTTTTGTCAAAATTCAGCTTTACATTGACTGTAGCCACTACCTTCTTGTAACCGAAGACCGGTTCTAAAAGATCGATTATCTGATCCTTTATCCGTTCCTCAACTTGATATTCCAGGTCAAACTGATTGCCCAATATCTGATTCTCATCGGAAGCTTTTCCGCTCAGGACGTTCATATTGGTATCAATGATGGTGATATTCTCATCCTTAAGACCCGGAACGCTTTTTGCTACCAGGTGAATTATATTGTTTGCCTGCTGGGGGGTTATATTGTAGCCGGGCTTGGTTTTTATTATCACCGAAGCTGTAACCGGGATCTCCTGGCTTTTGATGACGAAATCGTCCGATTCCGGCATGGCTATGGTAACGACGGCATTATCCACCCCTTCCAAAAAGCGAATGGATTGGCTTAACCTCTCCTGAAGCTGGATGATTTGCAGCATTCTTTTTTCATCACCGGTCTGCCCGAAACTGCTGTTATCGAATAATATATCATAATTAAAGCCGGAACGCGGGTACCCTTCGGCAGCAAGCTGCATTCTTATCTCAGCTTCTTTGTTTTTCGGCACCAATATGGTGGATATACCTTCGATCTTTGGCTGTACACCCAGTTCCCTCAGCTTGGAATATATCTCAGCTGCCTCTTGCTGATTTAATCCGCTGTATAACACTACGAATTCTTCCCTGGACAGCAGAAAGGCGGAAATGGCCAGTACGACAACAAAGGATACAAGAGCGATGACTAGAACTTTTTTCTGGGTGGAGTTCAGCTTATCCCAAAACTGATTCAATTTTTGGTTAATTGCCTTCAGTGATGAAGCCATTTCAACCCCGCTTTCATATTAACAATTGCTATTCTAAAATTTTCCTATCAACTTTGAATTTTACTTAAAAAAGATATGTATATTAATCAGCCTTTCGACCCATTTTTCTATATTCATTTCTATATTTAAAAAATAAATGTCATATTTTATCGTTTTTAGGATAAATATGACACTTTATATTAAAAATACACAAAAGCAAGATGCACTAAACATCTTTTATGCATAATCATCCTATATTTGCATTCGCATTATTTCCTGATATGCTTCCAGAACCTTGTTTCTTATTTGAATGGTAAACTGGAGAGCAATGTCTGCTTTCTCAGCATCGATCATAACCTTGTGTATGCTGTCTATTTCACCGGCGGCCAGGAGGTAATTGTTTTGCGCATTTACCTTTTGCAGCTCATTTACGCTGTTTATGGCCTGTTTCAGAATATCGCCGAATGATACATCATTATTATTCCTGTTTTTTTCGTCTGTGGCCTTGTTTATGTTATTGGGCAGTGAAATAGGATTAATATTCATCTTGCCTCATCCTTTCTAATCCGGTCCTATCGTCCGATCTCTAAAGCTTTCATAGCCATATTCTTGGAGGCATTAAAAGCCGTAACATTTGCTTCATATGATCGAGTGGCTGAAATCATGTCTACCATTTCTCTTACTGTATCAACATTGGGCATCAATACATAACCTTCTTCATTTGCATCGGGATGGCCGGGATCATAGACCATTTTGAAGGGGGATGGATCTTCCGCTATCCGACTTGCCTTGACACCGCTACCTGAAAATTCCACACCACTTTCAGCCAGATATTGGGAAAAGGATTTGTTAAATCTGTTCTCTTCAACAACCACTATCTTTCTGCGATACGGCTGGTCGGTATCGGTTCTGGTGGTTTGTGCATTTGCAATGTTCTGGGCTATCACATCCATGCGCAGCTTTTGCATGGTGAGAGCCGAGGCGCTGATGTCAAATGCCTTAAACAATGTGCACTACCTCCTTCCTTCATTGATTACGTTCTTTATTCTTCGAAAATCACCGGATATTTTTTGAATGAGGGTATTGTATATTATCGTATTTTTCGCCAGATTTGCCATCTCAATATCCATATCAACATTATTCTCATCCACCCGCATTTTGGTATAGTCTGAACGTTCTATCCGAGGTGCTACCTCGTTTATGGAAGCCGTTCCGATATCCATATGCTTATCTCTTGTTTTTTTCCCCGTAATTCTGTTTGCCATGGCTGCTTTAAGCTCATCTTCAAACCTGACCTGATACTTTTTATATCCCGGGGTATCTGCATTGGCGATGTTGTGAGAAATTATTTCATTTCTGAGCCATGCTGCATCCAATGCTCTCTCCAGAATCTGAGTTTTCGCAAAAAGCTTCCCGAACACACTTCCACCGCCTTTAGATTTGTAAAATGTTTCATATTATATTTATAAATATTCGACAAGAAGTTTCAGAATCCTCTTTAATAAATTGATATTAGATATTTTATTTTATAAAAAAAGCGCAAATTGCGCTTTTTTTGACAGTATCCCCTAAAAATTGCGTTCGCATAATTGTGGACGAACTATTTCAGTTTTCATCATCATCATCTTCATCATCATCATCTTCTTCTTCTGCTGCTTCTGCTTCGTCTATGATCTGAAGGAATGCTTCATATACCTCCTGCAATTCTTCTTCGTCCTCGATGGGCACGAATATATCATTGCCCATATCGTCCTGCTCCACCCGAAGGATGATGACTGACCCTTCCTCAACGCCTTCAATCGGGTCCAGAGGCGTAATTACAATGTATTCGGTGCCATCGTAATCCAGCGTGAGAAGGTGCTCAAATCTGGTCACCTCGTCATTTTCGTCAATAAGCTCGATAATGTTATCATGCATATCCATAATTCTAACCTTCTTTCCGTTGATTATTATAAAAATCCAGATAGCTCTGAAGTATGAGGATGGCTGCTATTTGATCGACTTTTTGCTTTCTTTTGCTCCGTCGCACCCCCCCATCGATCATGGCACGATGCGCCGATACGGTAGTAAGCCTTTCATCCCAGTATATTATCTCACCGGTATAAAAGGATTCCATAGCTTTGCCAAATCGTTTTACCAATTCGGCCCTCTGCCCTTCAGAACCACCCATGTTTAGAGGCAGGCCTATAATTATTTTTTCTGGTTTATATTCGTTGATTATTTCTTTCAGTTTTGCATGAACGGCATTCTTGCCGGTATTTTCTACGGTTTGAAGACCTTGAGCAGTCCAGCCCATGTGATCGCTGACAGCCACGCCAATACGCTTATCCCCTATATCCAACCCGAGAATTCGCATTGAGCTCTTCCTCCCTGTAAAGTCAGATTACCTTTATGGCCAGCTGATCACACACCGAACCGCAGTAACCGCAAAGCAAACACTTTTCATGCAAAACAAAAGCCTTTCCATCCGGACCAATTCTTAACGCACCCTGGGAACATCTTTCAACGCATCTTCCGCATCCAATACACCAATCCTGTATAAACAGCTTCCTTTCATAGGATTCCAAGGCCGCTTGCAAATTATTCGGTATGGTTCTGCTTCCAAAATAGCTGATATTGAAATATACCTCTTCCATTCTCTGCATGCCCACGGCAATCGAATGGGCGTAAGGAAAATCCATGATGTAATCAAAGGCCCGTTTTACATCGGCAATTAAGTGTCCGCCTCCTAAAGCCTTCATAATATATATGCCTTTGCCATATTCATAAGCTGTTTTTATTGCCTGCTCCATCTCTGTACGGCTTCCGTCAACAATGCCCAAGCCCCTGTAATTCAAAATGGGGTGAATTACATCAATTTCGCTCATTAGGGCGGCAGCTTTCACCGCTGCTACATGGTGTGTGGAAATACCTACTGCATGTACGATCCCCTCTTGCTTTTTTGCAATAAAATATTCAAGGGCTTCCCTGTGGCCTTTCAGCGTCAGGGGCCCTTCCTGTTCATGAAGGAGAAATATGTCTATATACTCCCGTCCGATTTCCCGTAAGGCTCGCTCCAACGTCTGGCTGGCGGTTTCGATATCGTAAGCATACGATTTTGAAGCAACTACCAGATCCCTTTTATATTTTATCGCTTCCCTTATATAGGGATACGTGTCGTAGAGATCTGCTGTGTCGATAAAGTTGACGCCCAAATCTATTGCCTTTTTTATGATTGCCGCACCGTCGTTTAACGGAAGGTTTTTTTGTAACGGGCCTAATGTCAGGGACCCAAAACAGAGTTTAGAAACCAGTATGTCTGTATTCCCCAGCTTGCCGTATTGCATTATTGCATCCTTTCATCATGTTCTGTTCTACCGGTTATTTTCTACGTAGAATCGAACCAGTTCTTCCAGCAGTTCATCCCTTTCCATCTTCCTTATTATGGATCGGGCATTCTTATGACTGGTAATATAGGTTGGATCCCCCGAAATAAAATATCCTACCAGCTGATTTATGGGGTTGTAACCTTTCTCCTCCAATGCCTTGTAGACGGTTAAAAGTATGCCCTTAGGGGTTTCGGAAACTTCCTTTCTAAATTTAAACATCATGGTTTCCTGAGGATCACGGTTCATCTGCTTTACCTGCCTTCTAACCAAATTCTTCAATGATTATCATACTTGATCTTGCGTCTTTTTTCAAATACAAAACAGCAATTGGGATAATATTTTTTGTTTATTTCCGTCATCCTGTCATTTCATTTTATACCCAGTTGTTTAGCAAGTAAAACATCCACCTGGCTCAAGGCCTCTTCCAGTTTGCTGATATCTTTGCCGCCGGCTTGCGCCATATCGGGACGGCCTCCACCTCCGCCTCCGGTTATCTTTGCCACTTCCCTTAACAAATTCCCTACATGAACTCCACGGGCAACCAAGTCCTTTGTAGCGCCTGCTGAGAAGAGAACCCTGTCGTTCTCTGTTGCAGCAAGTACAATCACTCCCGACTTTAACCTGTCTTTTAAATTGTCCACCATATTGCGAAGCCCTTCAATGTCCAGCCCTTCAACCTGGGATACTATATAGTCGACCGTTCCCATGGTCCTTTTTGATTCCAACAGGAAGCTTATGCTGTTTGAAGCCAATTTACCCCGAAGTCGGTCAATTTCCTTCTCCTGTTCCTTAATACGGTTCAACAGACTCTCCACCCGCTTTTCAACGTCTGAGGGCTTTGCCTTCAGTTGTCGGGCTATATCGTTTATCAAGCGTTCCTGGGCCAATATATGGTTGTATACCTCAAAGCCGGTTACGGCTTCAATTCTTCGAATTCCGGCCGCAATCCCCGATTCGCTCAATATCTTAAACATCCCTGCCTGCCCCGTATTGGTAAGGTGGGTTCCGCCGCACAGCTCCATGCTGAAATCCCCGATCTTGATCACCCGTACCTTGTCTTCATACTTCTCACCGAACAGGGCTATGGCTCCCATTTCCCTTGCCTGTTTGTATGTTGTTTCTATTACCTCGACGGGAAGGGCTCTCATAATCTCTCTGTTCACCTGTTTTTCTATGTTAAGCAGTTCTTCGGCAGACAACGAAGAATAATGGGAAAAATCAAAACGAAGCCTGTATGGCGATACCAGAGAGCCGGCCTGCTCAACATGCGCTCCCAGCACGTTTCTCAGAACCTTATGAAGCAGATGGGTTGTCGTGTGATTGCGGGCCGTTGCAAGTCTTATGTCCTCATTGACCTGGGCTGCCACTCTTTCACCTTTTTTCAAACTACCCTTGATAACCTTGCCAAAATGTATGATCTTGTTGCCGAACAGTCTTTGAACGTCGTGTATTTCGGCAATACCTTCGGAAGCTTGCAGCTGCCCCCGATCTGCCACCTGTCCGCCTCCCTCGGGATAGAAGGGAGTTTTATCCAGAATTACGGCGATTTCATCTCCCTCACGGGCGACGTCTACCTGGGCATCATCTTTAATCAGACAGCAGACATGGCTGTCGGTGTTTAAGGTTTGATATCCTACGAATTCGGTCTCAATATTCGGGTCTATGGTCTTGTATATCTCACTGTCCATACCCATGTAGTCGGTAGCCTGATGGGCCGCCCTGGCTCTTTCCCTCTGAATCCTCATCTCTTCAGCAAAGCCTTCTTCATCAACCTCCATACCCTGTTCCCGGAGGATCTCCTTTGTGAGATCGAGGGGAAAGCCGTAGGTATCGTATAGTCTGAAGGCTTTTGCTCCGTCAAGGACTTTTTGGCCGCTTTTGATCATTTCATCAATATAGCCGTTCAGATAATCCAATCCCTGATCTATCGTTTCGTTGAAGCGCTCTTCTTCAATATCTATAATTTTGATGATGTATTCTTCCCTCTCTTTAAGTTCCGGATAGGCTGCACAAAACTGCCCGATCACGGTTTTTGCCACCTGGCTTAAGAACGGCTTTGTGATTCCCAGCAGTTTTCCGTGGCGTGCCGCCCTTCGCAATACCCTTCGCAGTACATATCCCCTGCCCTCGTTGGAAGGCAGAATACCGTCCGATACCATAAATACGGTGCTTCGGATGTGGTCAGTGATAACCCTTATGGATATATCGGCATTTTGGGATTTCCCGTACTCAATGCCTGCGATTTGGGTTACATGCTGCAGTATGTCCCATATGGCATCCACTTCAAAGAGGGAATCGGCTCCCTGCATTATGGCTGCTATCCTTTCCAGCCCCATGCCGGTATCAATGTTGGGATGAGCAAGCCGGTGGTAGTTTCCCTCTTCGTCCTTATCAAACTGGGTAAAGACCAGGTTCCAAAACTCCACATATCGATCGCAGTCACAACCCAGCCAGCAGTCGGGTTTTCCGCATCCTTTATCGGGTCCCCGATCATAATATATTTCCGAACACGGCCCGCAGGGCCCCGTGCCGATTTCCCAGAAATTGTCCTCCTTCCCCATCCTTACGATCCTGTCTTCCGGAAGCCCGATTACTTTGTGCCATATTTCAAAAGCCTCGTCGTCCTCCTGATATATGCTTACCCAAAGTTTTTCCTCGGGCAATTCCAAAACCTGCGTCACAAACTCCCAGGCCCATTCGATGGCCTCTTTTTTGAAATAATCGCCGAATGAAAAGTTCCCCAGCATTTCAAAGAACGTCCCATGTCTGGCGGTCTTTCCCACCCTCTCAATATCGGGAGTGCGGATACACTTCTGGCAAGTTGCAATCCTTCTTTTGGGCGGGGTTTTCTGCCCGGTAAAATAAGATTTCAGCGGAGCCATACCCGCATTGATAAGGAGAAGGCTCTTATCATTTTCAGGGATCAGCGAAAAGCTCGGCAAGATAAGATGATCCTTGCTTTCAAAGAATTCCAGAAATTTTGTGCGCAATTCATGCAAGCCCATTTTTTTCATTTTCTTTTCCTCCTTAAAATTAACCATAAAAACCCATATTAAATCAAATATGCGCCCCAACCCAGCCATGGGAGGGACGCATTATACGCGGTACCACCCTCATTACCGTAACGATATACGGTCACTCGTATGGATAACGGCCCTTTACCGTTGCAGCCTACTCCGTTCAGCCGCACCACTCCAGGACTGCTTCAATCATCCATGGCCGGAGGGCTTACACCGCTCCCCTCCTCTCTGTAGACCTGGGTTTGATCTAATCCTTCCCTTCATAGTGTTTTTCTAAACTGCCATTTGTCATTGATTATATAGAAATAGCATAATTTTGTCAATTGCCCTGCAGGCAATAAAGCTCAATTTGACAGAATTTACTTACTATGAAGCAGTTAACAAATCATGAGGTAAATGAAGACGCTGCCTGCCAGTATGCTTTGTTTGAAGAATATAATGGAAATAAGCCGGGGAAAGGCTGAAACTAGTTAGTTTCCATTGAAAAAGTCGTACTTCAAGATGTTAAACTTGATTCATTGTAGTGAAGTAG
>LFSE01000118.1 GCA_001513075.1 Clostridiales bacterium DTU074
AGGATTTCTCACTATGGTTCTATAATTTTTTTGGTGTTGCATTTAATTTTACAACGAACCGATCTTTCATAAATTAAGATATGGTGATGTGGCAACGGTTATTGCTTCCGTTTTGCCAGAGCATTATTTTCAGCATTATTTTCCTGCCATAACATAATTCTTGTTTGCTTTAGCCTGGTACAGTGCCTTATCGGCAGCTTCCAGCATCTTCTCTATGTCCACGGCTTTCTTTTCTTCTGCAGATGCTATACCAATGCTTATTGTTGTTTTAACTGCAATTCCATCATGATAAAAGACATGTTCCTCTACATCTTTCCTAATCAAGTCAGCGATATCGTAAGCTTCTCTATTGGAAGTATGAAAGAGAACTACCACAAATTCTTCTCCGCCCCATCGGAAAATAAAATCCTTCTTTCTTTTGTGTTTTCGCAATAAGTTGGCAAATTGAAGCAAAACCCAGTCACCTACTATATGACCGTATGTATCGTTTATAGCTTTAAAATTATCTATGTCAATAAAAAGCAGTGAGAATGGAAGAATCCTCGTAATACTTCTCATTTTCCTGTAAAAATACTTTCGGGTATAAAGGCCGGTAAGTATATCGGTATATATCTCCTTATATATCTTTATAATTCCTCTGATAAACAATGCTTTGGTTAGCACCAGAATAATTATGAATATAACATGCATTATTTGATATTTTGCCCTATGCGCTCCACCGATAAAAAAAGCTATAAAACATAAAAAAAGATCTATCGATATTATTGTTGTAAAAAAACCTTCACTGCTCATCTTCCTTCGCATAGACCCCTGCCCCCTCATATTCCTGATGATAATACACCGCTATGTATGTGTCAATCTTTCGACTTATCTTATAAATTATCTCAGGATTTACATTCATTTTTATCGCATTATTAAGCAAATCTCTTGCTATTTTTATCCTGTTTTTAATGTCCACCTAATCACCCCACCGGCTACCATTATACATTATTTTACATCAATGTATGCCAATTGACAACTTTGTAAGTATGCTCCCAGCAAGTTCAGTTATATCAAATAATTCGCTAAAGTATATGTAAGCAAAGTAGGGAGTGAATTATATGGCAGTGAATAAAGAAATAGACACCGTTGCAATAGGCCGGCGCATACGGGAAGAGAGAAAAAAACTCAATCTTTCAAGAGAGGAATTAGCAGAAATTGTAGGCCTCTCGGATTACTATGTGGGACAGCTGGAGCGGGGTGAAAGGCAGATGAGCCTGCCGGTTTTAGTAAAAATAGTTAATTGTCTTCATGTCTCATTGGATTACCTTATCTTCGGTAAAACTCTCAAAGCCTACCCAGCTGTTAATGAAAACCACGACGATTACATGAATGTCAACATGGAAGAGCTGAGCGATCTGCTGAAAAAATGCTCTCCCCCGGAGTTAACATTAATCAAGAGACTGATTAAAGCGGTTCTTCCCTATATCGATACAGAATGAGTTCACCATGTATCATTCCTACCATACCGACTCTCTGAATACGACTTTACATGTTCAATTATGCTACCGAACCGATTAAAAAATGATTCCCACTGCCAAGCCCACATCGGGCTTTCACACCAAGCTGTCGTCCATGCCCGGGCACAACACATAAAAAAAAACGGCCATTATGGCCGTTTTGTGCTGCTTGTTTTCTAACATCATGTGTCATTGCAGAGCTTTTATTTCAGCACTCTGCGTGCACCTATATAACGCCTCTTATAATGGCTAGAATTTAAATTGTCTATTACAACCCTCATACGAGAACCCGATGAAGCATGTATAAATTTACCGTTTCCTATGTATATCCCTACATGTGAGGGGTTAGTAAACAGCACCAAATCTCCTGCAACCAGGTTGCTTTTTGACACCGCAACCCCAACACTGCGTTGAGCTGTGGATGTTCTTGGGAGATTTACACCAAATTTTCGGTATACATAGCAGGTAAATCCCGAACAATCAAAGGCATTTGGCCCATTAGCACCATATAC
>LFSE01000037.1 GCA_001513075.1 Clostridiales bacterium DTU074
AAGCCCTTCAGCGCCGATGGTACTAGAGGGGGGACCCTCTGGGAGAGTAGGACGTTGCCGGAGTTCAACTTTTAAAAACCTGGCTTAATGCCAGGTTTTTACTTATATTAACTATTCCGTTATTATTTAAGATAGCCGGATATCGATCTTTAATATAAATTGAATATCAGATATAATATGAATAAAATAACAAATCAAAGAGAAGCGAAAGCACGCCAATTGTAATAGATTTGCAGCACTTTTGAAAGAAAACTTTCTGATTTTGCCTAAGATTATTATGAGAGAAGGATTTCTATGAAGCAAAATATTCATAAAAGAAGATACAGACTTCTGGTTGATTTTGCTAAAGTACATAGGTTTCTTACGGAAATATATTCCCTTGATACCCTGAACAGTTACCTATTGCCCCAATTCTTTGAGTATGCACACACCCATCCGTTCTTTAACCACAAGCTTACACATCGAATCTGGTTATGGGAAGATAATGGAAAACTTGTTGGCATTGCATGTTATGAAATGGATGTAGGTGAAAGCTTTTTAGTAACTGACCGGGATCATGCTTTTCTCTTACCTGAAATGCTTGAATTTGCAGAAAAGGATCTGTCAGTTATTAAAAACGGTAAACTGACTCTTTCTGTTTGGGTGACCGATAAAGAAACGGATAAAATTGATTTATTATCACGAAACGGCTATAAAAAGGTGTATACTGAACCGGTACGGATATTCTCATATGACAAGCCATTTCTTGATATCAAAGTTCCTGACGGTTATACAATTATATCTTTAGAAGATGAAAATGACTATAAGAAAATTCATGAATGTCTATGGAAAGGATTTGATCACGGCGATAATCCGGATGATGATATTGACTGCCGGATACATATGCAAAGCGGCCCGAATTTCAGAAAGGATTTAACAACTGTGATCAAGGCTCCAAATGGTGACTATGCATGTTTTGCCGGAATGTGGTTTGATGAGAAAAACAAATATGCTTATCTTGAACCGCTTGCGACCGTTCCTAGGTATCGCAGGATGGGACTTGCCACTGCTGCACTTACGGTCGGCATGAAGAAAACAAAAGAGCTTGGCGCAACATATTGCTTTGGCGGTGTTCCTGACTTTTATACCGCTATTGGGTTTGAAACAATCTGTCATCGTGAAATGTGGAAAAAGGAGTGGTAACATCTTCTCTGAATATCATGTTATTATTGGAGTATTATATCGGTTTATGAGTTCTTATCCTTTTTATGTATTACATTATATATAATGTAGCTGCAAGGTAATTTCATATAGGGGGAGATCTCATGCTAATTGGAGAAAGAGCGTATGGAAAACCTGCAATTGTGAATCGTGAGGGAAAAACAACCATAAATATTGAACGAGTTCCGCTCAATAAGAGATTAATTGACGAGTATTGGTTACAGGAGTTAATCAGAAAGCAACCGGATCTATTACCGATTGAGGATATTGAACCGGTTTTTGCTCCTTTAATTCCTATTGGCAGGGAGGTCAGTACTAATGCAGGTTCTATNNCAGGTTCTATAGATAATCTGTTTATTAGCCCTGATGGTTATTTGACCATAGTTGAAACAAAATTATGGAGAAATTAGGAAAAATAATATTAATAATTCAGAGATATTTTTATGGCGAAAAACCATAAAAAGAACACTTTCATATTACATGAATCATGGGCTATAATGTAATTGTCTGCCAAATGTCGAAACAAAGAAAATCATGACGAATATAAGCTTAACGGGGGAGATAAAATTGAAGTTTATATCATGGAATATCGATTCATTAAATGCAATGCTAACGAGCACCTCAGAACGCAGCGAATTATCCCGCAAAGTATTAAACACGATAATAGAATACGAGCCTGAAGTCATTGCCTTTCAGGAAACGAAATTGCCTGCCAACGGACCCAGTAAAAAACATTTAGAAATTTTGAGGAACAAGTTTTCGGACTATGAAATTGTTTGGAACAGCTCTAAAGAACCGGCCCGGAAGGGTTATGCAGGAACAATGTTTTTATATATGAAACATTTAACTCCTTCCGTTACATTTCCCAAGATTGGGGCACCGAGCACCATGGATTGTGAAGGTCGTATAATCACGTTGGAATTTGAACATTTCTACTTAACCCAGGTTTATACACCCAATGCAGGAGAAAACTTAGATCGTTTGGAAGAGCGCCAAATTTGGGACATGAAATATGCCGATTATCTGGCAGAGCTGGATAAAAGAAAGCCGGTTGTTGCAGCAGGCGATTTTAATGTAGCGCATAGAGAAATAGATTTGGCGCATCCCGAACGCAACCGTCGTTCAGCTGGTTTTACCGATGAGGAACGCCAGGGTTTCACCAATTTATTGGCAAGAGGGTTTACGGATACATTTCGTTATGTTCACGGTGATGTTACCGGGGCTTATACCTGGTGGAACCAGCGTGTTAAAACAAGTAAAATAAATAATTCCGGCTGGAGAATTGATTACTGGCTGGTCAGCAACCGAATTGCAGAAAAGGTGGTCAAATCTGACATTATTGATTCGGGGCCAAGGCAGGATCATACGCCAATACTGCTTGAAATAGACTTATAGTTTTCCTGGCTCGCTTGTTCTTACCCATGGAATAAAGAAAATAAAGGCCAAATCTGTTATTCTGAATTGTAGAAGAAGAAATGGCGGTATACCGANNTCCAAGATAGGCCAATGAATATCTTTTTATGCCCTATGTTGTATAAGTGATTTTAACTTAACAGTTAAGAGATAAGAACAGAACTAAATACTGAAAAAGGCTTTATAAATGCACGTTGATTAATTTATATGAGAGGGGTAATTATATAAAGTAAGAAGACAGGAGGAATTTGTATGGTGAAAATTTATCCGGTTCCTGAGGGCGAGCAGGTTTCAAAGGATTATAAAATTACAATCAATGGTATGGCCGTTGAAGCATACACTGCAAGAGTGTCAGCCATTCCTTTTAATACCGTTTGGCCCGGACACCAGAGGCCTCTTGACCAAACTGAGATGGCATCTTTTATTTATTTTGGTATGGATGAACCGGTGAACCTTATGGTTGAACCACTGAGAGATTTTAGTGAAGTTGTTGTGAGACCCGTTTCAAAGAATATTGAAGCGGTGACGGAAGGCAGGAAAATAAGCTTAACTATTGAAAAAGCAGGTCAGTATACTCTCGAATTAGACGGATTCCATCACGCACTGCACATTTTTGCTGATCCCATCGGGGATTATGATGTGAATATTCAGGATGACAATACGTTATATTTCGGCCCTGGCGTTCATTACCCCGGAATTATTGAAATGAAGGACAATCAAACAATCTATATCGATGGGGGAGCTGTGGTCCATTGTTCGGTTATTGCTGAAAATAAGAAAAACATAAGGATATTGGGGAATGGAATTCTGGATAACAGTACCTTTCAAAGAGAGGATTCAAGTTGTTTGAGATGTCCAACCCTTGCCACATTTAAAAATTGTAAAAATATCGAGATTAAAGGTATTATATTCAAAGATGCCTGCTCATGGACAGTAACGTTTTTCAACTGTGATAATATTCTGATCGATAACGTAAAAACCATAGGCATGTGGCGGTATAATTCGGATGGAATAGACTTTGTTAACAGTGCAAACGGTATAGTGAGAAACAGCTTTTTGCGCAACTTTGATGACGTAATTGTCTTGAAGGGTCTAAAAGGTTATGATACAAGGAATGTGGAGAACATTTTAGTCGAAGGCTGTACCTTATGGTGTGATTGGGGGCGAGCCTTGGAAATAGGCGCTGAAACCTGTGCTGACGAGTATCGTAACATAATATTTTCTAACTGTGATATCATCCACGCCGCACACATGGCTATGGATATTCAGAATGGTGACAGAGCAGATGTGCATGATGTCCTCTTTGAAGATATACGGGTGGAGTATTCAAAATATACCCTCCCCTGCGTGTATCAGGAATCGGATGAAATGGAATATCCTCCGGTTACGTCAACCCATATGCCGTTGTTGTTCAATGCTGAATTGTATTGTGGCCGCTGGTCCAACGACTATTTGTACGGTTCAAACAGCAATATCAGGCTTAAAAATATTAGGGTCTTTCTTGATGAGAGCTTGCCCATGCCCCAAATAGTTTTGTCGGGCGTAAATAGAGATCATATGACAAAAGATATTACTATAGAGGACTATTATGTCAACGGCAAAAAAGTTGGCTCCGTAGAGGAAGCTAATATAGTGATGAATGAATTTGTGGAGAACGTTAAAGTAATATAGTTATAGGTTTGTTTTGTTGGAATGTTTTCTTATATTTTTTTCGTTATGCTTGTTTCTGCGGCTGTTATGTTAATATATTCTTTTGCGAAGCACTCATCTGATGTCATTAATTTGGGTCATTGATAGCATCCTCCTAACCTCCCTTGTAATTGATAACCGTCAACTACAAGGGTAACTTTTGTGGATGCTTTCAATGACCTCTTACTTGGAAAAGGATATGTATATTCAGACATACGGAACGTTTGTTCATCTTTAGGTGAACAAGCCAAAACAGTATTTTTAAAGGAATACGGTGAATTCAATCAAAAAGAAATCAATTTAGATATTGTTACTGCTTCTCTCAGAGCAATTTTCATGAGTATGATACATATAGAAGAGGTTGGAGAAAAACATTTTAACGAAGCGTTGAAACATTTGATAAAAGGCCTCGCTCTTCAGATCGTAGAGGAGGATAAGTAAAATGGCTGAAGTTATCAGTGCAAAAAATTTGACAAAGACCTATGGGAAAGTCTGTGCTGTTGACAATTTGAACCTGTCTGTAAAAAAGGGGAAATATTCGGATTTCTAGGATTAAACGGTGCAGGCAAAACCACAACAATAAGAATGCTATTGGGCATGATTGCTCCCACATCAGGAGAGTGTTACATACAAGGTCAAAAAGTGACCAGACGCAATATAAATATTTGGCATGATGTAGGCTATATTGTAGAAACACCATATTCATATCCTGATTTAACCGTTTTCCATGGTCTATTCCCGCCATTGCAAGCGGCTTGTGGACTTAGCTCTTTGATTTTTTATGTTATTGAGTTATGATATAATAAAGGTTATGTAAATCATGGGGAAGTTATTAATTTTGAT
>LFSE01000072.1 GCA_001513075.1 Clostridiales bacterium DTU074
ATATCTATATCATACTTTCCTGTCAAAAAAGTGTTGCATTTATTATTGCAATTTAGAATTTAAATAATTCATTTTAATAATTAGCATATATCTCAAAATTTTCAAAGTATATGAAAATTTAATAAGTCCAGTATCCTGCCATTTCATAGTCTGAAGATGCGTAAATACTTCAAATTGCGACCAGTTTCTATATAACCAAATGAATCTGCCAATCTCTCCACAGTATCAGATTGAGGGGTTACCGTCTGTAGTGCATCTCTTTTTGCTTTGTGGCATCAGTACAGCATTACTAAAAATGTTTTAAACATTCAATACTCATGAGCCCTTTTTTGTGCTCATCAAATATTTCCAACACAGCTTCATCATTTACCATTATACCCGTACGCGAAGCAGCCTGTCTGGTTTTGTACGGGCTACGTACCACACCTGTGAGTATCAACTACATCCTTTTTATTCTTCTTTCATACAAACTCAGCATGAAAGATTTTCTTGACATGCCGGAATACGAAATCCATTTTTTACTGTTCTTTCATATAAGCTCCCTAAAAATTTAAACGTTCTGTTAGGTTATACGCTATTGACAATATTTAGTAATATAATAGATTAGAACAGTAAATAGCAAAAATATAGCTGGGTCCGGCTATAGGTTTAGATAATTATTTTCGATAAAATAAGACCAGAATGAAAAAGAGAAGTATCAATAATGTCATTACAAGCCAAACAAATGAGCCTGCCCCGCCGCAAAGGGACCCGTTTTAACGGCTCTGCCACGACTTGAAAATCCTAAAATAGATAGATATGTTAAGGTACGTTAGCTGATAGGTGACAATCTAATAAATTATAGTCATCACAAACCCATACGCCGCATAGGTAAAAACAACTGGGTTGGCGAACAGTCTAATAAATTATAGTCATCATAAATCTACAGTAAAAAGCACCCTTGGCTATGCATATGAATTATTTTCTAAAAGCTTTTCTATGTTCTTGTTTAGCTTGTTCAACTGCCTTATTATCATCCAATTCTGTTCGGTCAATACTGATAGGTAACTAATCTTGGCTTGTTCCACCACATTAGCAAATGCCAATACTGTTTCTTCTTGAATTATTTCTTTCCTGAATAAATCATTCGCTATTCTTTGTAAAACAAGTAAGTCCTTCTCATCTATGTCCTCTAGGTGGTATCGCTCCATAAAATCATTCATCTTTTCCTGGTACTTTTCTTCTTTAGATTTCTTTTTTCCGCCAAAGATACCCATGCTTATCCCTCCAATTATTTTTTGTATTATACTATATACCAACAGGATTTCCCATTTAAGTAGATTCTAACACGTAGTCTTTATTAAAACCGGGCCAACTAAATCATACGAACCTAGAATTCTACCAGAGGCACGAGCCAGGATATCCGATACCCACAATACCCGCATTTTTTAGTATTCCAATATCTATTTCGGCTCCAGAGAGGGTGAAATATGATATAAAGCTTGCAATAAATCATCCAATTTGTCTTCATTGTTCAATATAAACACCAGCAGCTTCACTTCAATACAACCTTCTGCTATTTGCCCACAATCCTTTATTGTATGACTCTTTAATAACTGTAAAAATATTCATTTTTCAAAGGTTAAATCACTAGTTTTATCTTCTAATAACCAAATTTTACATACAAGCATACAATACTAATAACCAATGTTAGGGAGGTGTTTATGTGAACCAACAATACCACTCACACAGCCTTTGCGGTACAACATCGTACAACTATGGGCATCTTCACCATTATGGTACGGTGACAGAACTAGCTCCCAGCGTAGTCCCCCATACTCATAAGTATTGCGGGGATACTTCCTATAACCACGACCATACCCATCCGTATTATGCGGAAACAGGTCCGGTCATTCTAACAAAGGACGGCAGGCACTATCATGAATATCACACAAAAGTCGAGTGTGTAGAAAACCATATTCACTGTATATGTGGATATACCAGCATTGACTGATACTGTTGCATCCATGCAGCAAGCCCTTCAACATCCCTCACTCAAATAGCCAATACCGGGTGAGGGATTCTTTAGCACCTTTATAGCGGCCATTTAATATAATGTTAAGAGATCAAGTTTAGCTGCAAGCGGAGGTGAATAAAGTGTATCAGTCTAGTGAGCTGAACTACTACAACGGCTATAACGATTACTATTACAATGGATACAACGGTTTAAACGGGTATAACGGTTATAACGGTTATGATAGCTATGACGCTTATTATCATAACAACTATTACCAGCACGGCTATGATCAACAACAACCTATTGCCAATGAACCCTACGGCTACCCGGACTCCTGTTGTTCCAGGCCGGATTATTACTGGCATCCGATTCCCCAAAGTCTTATTGACGATCTTGAAAAGTACATCAATGACGAACTAAAAGACAGTAAGTACTATGAAATGCTGGCCAACAAGGCACCCACGAAAAAAGCAAAGGATATACTGATGGAATTCAGTAAGGATGAATATATGCATGCCCAGAACTTTATGAATGCTTACTTTTCATTGACAGGAAGAATGTACCAGCCTTCCAATACCGACGAACCAGAGATGCCAGACGATTACGAGAAAGCATTAAAGGAAAGAATTATAGCTGAAACCGATGGCTATAAAGAATACGGGGAACAATACCTTAAAGCTCCTACTTATTATCTGCAGGCTTTATTTTTCATGGCAAGAACATCTGAAGCACAGCATGCCATGAGAATCCCAATACTGCTACATGAAAAAGCTGACAAATAGTAAAGGGAAAAGAGAGGGATATGAATCCAGTCTTACCCTACAGAGTTCATACCCCTCTACTTTTTCTTTTTTAAAAGCCCTGATCTATTATATCGCTTTCCTCAACCGTAAGAATTTTCGATAGATCCAGAAGTATTATCAAACCGTCCTTCATCCTGACTACCCCTGTGATGTAGTCTTTTTTGATCTTGGTCATATCGGGAGGCTCGGCTATTTGCGCCGAATCCACCCTCAATATCTCGGTTACCTCATCCACAATAAAAGCTACCTTTTTTGCACCGACCTCGGCAACGATAAACCTGGATTCACGACCATAATCAGCATATCCAAGACGGAACCTTTTCTTCAGATCCAATACAGGAACTACCTCACCCCGATGGTTGATGACGCCTTCAATAAAATCGGGGTTATTGGGAACCTTTGTAGGCTGCTCCGGAAGAATTATCTCCTGAATATTATGAATTTGAGCCCCATACACCTGATCGGCCAACCTGAAGACCACAAATTGAACTTCCGCCATCTGGCTTCCTCCTTTTTCAATTCTAAGAAGCATTAGCCTGAAGGTATGCATTGATAAACAAGTCCAGCTCTCCATCCATAACCGCCTGAATGTTGCCGTTTTCCATTCCGGTGCGATGATCCTTCACCAAATTATAGGGATGGAAGACGTAGGAACGTATCTGGCTTCCCCATTCTATCTTCTTCATTTCACCCTTCATTTCCCTGAGCTTCTGTTCATTTTCTCTCTCCTTAAGCTCGAGCAGCCGGGCTTTAAGCACCTTCATGGCCGTTTCCCGATTCTGAATCTGGGAACGTTCATTTTGGCATTGTACAACAATTCCGGTAGGAATGTGAGTTATACGTACTGCCGATTCGGTCTTGTTTACATGCTGGCCTCCGGCTCCACCAGATCTGAAGGTGTCTATTCTCAAATCCTCAGGTCGGATCTCTATTTCGGTATCATCCTCCAGCTCCGGCATAACATCCACCGATGCAAAGGAGGTATGCCTGCGTCCCGATGCATCAAAGGGCGAAATCCGCACCAGACGGTGCACCCCCTTCTCACACTTAAGATAACCATACGCGTTTATCCCTATTACATGGAAAGTAACGCTCTTAATTCCTGCCTCTTCTCCCGGCAGCATATCCAATACTCTAATCTCATATCCCTTATCTTCACACCATCGGGTATACATGCGGAACAGCATTGACACCCAATCCATGGCCTCGGTTCCACCTGCACCGGCATGAAGGGAAACAATGGCGTTATTCCTGTCATAGGGCCCGTTGAGAAGTGTTTCAATCTTATAAGCATTTACCTCTTTATCCAAAATACTGATGCTTCGTTTAACCTCATCGGTAACCGAATCATCGTTTTCCTCTAAAGCCAACTCTATTAAAACCTCAATATCCTCAGCCTCTGAAACCAACTTCTTATACCTGTCCACCTTATTTCTCAGGCTTTTTATCTCCCGGTTAACTTTTTGAGTTCTTTCGATATCGTTCCAAAAATCCTGAGAATTCATCGATTCTTCAAGCTCTTTTATTTTCTTTTCACACCCGGGAATGTCAAAGTGAATCACCTATTCTTTCAAGCACTTCCATGATGGATTCCAAGCCCGATCTTGCGTTTTCAAGCTCCAGCACATCTATCAACTCCTTTCATGAACAATTATTCAGAGCACATATTATTTTGCATTCAAAATTGTATAGATACGTCAACTGGCACGTCCACAGCATTTCTTATATTTCCTTCCGCTTCCGCAGGGGCAGGGATCGTTACGCCCCACTTTTTCCCCTTTAACCACCGGTTTTCTGACTGCTTCACCATGCGTTGCATTAGCCGGTTGGGCCACCTGCTCCCTCTTAGGCATGTTTTGTTCAACTCTCACGCGGTAAAGCAGTGATATTGTCTCCTCCTGAATACTGCGGATCATCTCTTCAAACATCTCGTATCCTTCAATCTGATATTCTATAACCGGATCCCTTTGGGCATATGCACGAAGTCCAATACCCTGTCTCAGCTGATCCATGGCATCTATATGATCCATCCACTTCTGATCCACCACCCGAAGAAGTATTACTCTCTCTACTTCCCGCATGTTTTCATAGCCGTTTCGTTCCTCAACTTGCCGGTAAATATCCTCCGCTACTTTGGCAATCCTATCCTTTAATGCTTCACGGCTGAGGCTGTTAATTTCCTGCTGCGGTATAACAACGGCGCCTTTGGGTAAAAACAACCTTTCAAGATATTCCAGTATACCCCGAATATCCCATTCCTCCGGATTTTCTATCCCCTGGGTATACATGTTAATGGTGTTCTCAATCACGGTTGATACCATATCCATAATGGCGTTGCGAAGATTTTCGCCTTCCAAAACCTTACGCCTCTGACTGTAAATAACTTCCCGCTGCACGTTCATTACATTATCGTATTGCAGAACATGACGGCGTATATCAAAGTTACGGCCTTCAACCTTTTTCTGTGCCTGTTCTATCTGTTTGGACAACAGACCATATTCAATCGGCTGATCCTCTTCAATTTTCAAAGCCTTTACCATGTTCATTATCCGGTCCGAACCAAACAGCCGCATTAGATCATCTTCCAGCGATATATAGAAACGGGACGAGCCCGGATCGCCCTGCCGCCCTGCACGGCCTCTTAACTGGTTATCGATGCGCCGGCTTTCATGACGTTCGGTTCCGATTATATGAAGACCGCCCAATTCAATAACCTTTTGTTTTTCCTGTTCGGTTTCGGCTTTGAATTTTTCATACAATTCTCTGTAAATCTTCCTGGCTTCCATCACATCGGGATCATCATCTTCCACAAAACCAGTTGCCTGATTAATAAGCTCATCGGAGTATCCCAGTTTGCGCATTTCTTTTTTGGCCATAAATTCCGGATTCCCGCCCAGCAGTATGTCAGTACCTCTACCGGCCATATTTGTAGCTATGGTGACCGCTTTATATTTACCCGCCTGGGCTACTATTTCAGCTTCCTTTTCATGGAACTTGGCATTGAGAACCTCATGAGGTATACCGCGCCGTTTAAGCATATCGCTTAACAGTTCAGAATTTTCAATGGACACCGTACCCACAAGTACCGGCTGGCCAATGGTATAGCGCTGGGTAATCTCTTCAACTATGGCTTTATATTTAGCCCTGGTTGTTAGATAGATCACATCATTGTAATCATTGCGGATCATGGGCATATTGGTAGGGATAACCACCACATCCAGGTTGTAGATGGTTTTAAACTCATCCTCTTCGGTTTTGGCGGTTCCTGTCATACCCGCCAGCTTTTTATACATTCGGAAATAGTTCTGGAAAGTTATGGTGGCAAGGGTTTTGCTCTCCCGCTCAACCTTTACACCCTCCTTAACCTCAATGGCCTGGTGGAGCCCATCGCTGTATCGCCGGCCCATCATCAAGCGGCCGGTGAACTCGTCAACTATGATGACCTGCCCATCCTTAACGACATAGTCCCTGTCCCGCTTCATAATAGCATGGGCCTTAAGGGCCTGTTTGATATGATGGGATAAGGTAAGGTTTTCGGGATCGGCCAAATTTTCAACTCCAAAGAATTCCTCGGCTTTTGCCACACCCCGTTCCGTAAGATGAACGGTATGCGCCTTTTCATCGGTCTCGTAATCCTCATCCTTTTTAAGCATCATCACAAACCGATTAGCATGATAATACAGATCGGTGGACTTTTCTGCCGGCCCCGAAATTATAAGGGGGGTACGCGCTTCATCTATGAGTATTGAGTCCACCTCATCAATGATGGCATAGTTCAGCTCCCTCTGAACCATGTTCTCCTTGTAAATTACCATATTATCCCTTAAATAATCGAAGCCGAATTCGTTATTTGTCCCGTAAGTTATATCAGCCGCATAGCTCTTTCTACGCTGTTCGGACGACAAACCGTGAACAATAAGGCCTACAGACAAGCCTAAAAATCGGTAGATCTTGCCCATCCATTCACTATCCCGCCGTGCCAGGTAATCATTAACGGTAACTATGTGCACCCCTTTACCGGTCAATGCATTTAAGTATGCGGGCAAAGTGGCCACCAGGGTCTTTCCTTCACCGGTTTTCATCTCTGCGATCCTTCCCTGATGGAGTACAATGCCTCCAATCAGCTGAACTCTGAAGTGCCTCATACCCAGCACACGTCTTGATGCTTCCCGCACTACCGCAAAGGCTTCCGGAAGAATGTCGTCCAATGTCTCCCCGTTTTCAAGCCTTTTTTTGAATTCCTCCGTCTTTCCCCTCAGTTGGCTATCGGACATAGCCTGCATATAAGGCTCTAATTCCTCTATTCTGCCTGCTATTTTGTCTAACCTCTTTATCTCCCTCTCGTTGCTGTCACCTAATATGTTTTTCAAAAATTTAATCATTTTTTTATTTACACCTCAATACAATTCTCAACAGTCCAAAACAAGGCAAGCTTTTTTATCATCAACTTAACCATTTAATTTTATCATCTATTCATGGAATATTCAAGGATTTAGGAAGGAGCCGATACGGTATAAGCATGAATACATATCCTTCCAAGATTCTCTCTAAAGGATTCAAAAAAATAC
>LFSE01000135.1 GCA_001513075.1 Clostridiales bacterium DTU074
ACTGGAGACAACCTGCAACCTATGTGTGATGACAGATTGTAAAACTTTTAAGCCAGGATAAAACAAACAAATAAAATAATGGAGGTAAAAAAATGAAGGAGATCACGTATTTTTATTTAAATGGATGTCCCTATTGTAAAATGGCGGATGAAATGATAGCCGAGCTGATCAATGAGAATCCCGGGTTTGCCAAGATTAAGATTAACAAAATTGAGGAACGGGAAAACGCCGAACTGGCTAACAGCTATGACTATTATTATGTACCGTGTCTGTGGATCGGGAAAGAAAAGCTTCATGAAGGAGTACCTACAAAAGAAAAAATTCGTAAAGTGTTGGAATTAGCACTGGAAGACTAGGGTTGTTGCCAGACTGATCGCTTGGGCGCTTGCAGATTGATTCAAATGTATTCAGCTGTTATACAGGCAGCTTGATGCCCGACCTGTTTGGGAGACCAAGATGCCCAAGGCGACTTAGATCTTTACGGAATGGCATGGATTCGGAGATATAACAGAAGCTTCACATTGCCAATCCCGATGAAACCGGTTTTCGAGATATTTGCACATTCCTCTCATAAAAAAATAGGTGATTTTTGATACATTTAGTGATAAGATAAAGTAAGAACGATTGCACAATTCATAAGGGATGTAGCAAATGCTATAAAGGCTTCAGCATTGGGATAATCACAAGAATAATTCATTTTTGCAGCGTTTTTCAGGCTGATAACATTATAATGGTGGAGGGATTGGGATGATGCCGAATAGCAGTGAAATGTATCTTTCCGAGTATATGCCAAAAAGTGAATTGGTGGTTGAACAGCATCAGGTTCCGCTTCCAAAATTTCCGGTGATTGATGTTCATACCCACTTTGGATCTGTCCTGTTGGGCCGGGATTATGACAAGCTTTATGATATCGAAGAGGTTGTCAGAAATTTTAAATCGTTTGGGGTCAAAAATATCATTAACCTGGACGGTCAATGGGGCGATGAACTGATACGAATATTGAAAAAAACTCAACCCCATGAGGATTTTATAATTACCTTCGGTTCCGTTGATGTGAGAAAACTGGATGACAGGGACTTTGAAAGCTATGTGAGGAAGACCATTCTGGAATCTAAGGAACGCGGAATCCGCGGATTAAAGTTCTTTAAGGATGTTAGTTTGGTAAATAAGGACAGAAATGGGAAGTATATTGCCGTAGACGATCCCCGTCTTCAGGTTATATGGGCAACAGCGGCTGAACTTGATCTGCCGGTTCTTATACATATAGCGGATCCTGTTGCTTTTTTCAAGCCTGTTGACAGATATAATGAGCGATATGAGGAGCTTTGTGTTCATCCTGATTGGTCTTATTATAAGCCGGGGATGTATACCTTCCAGGAATTGCTGGATATGCAAGAGAACCTGCTGGAGAGCAATCCTGATACCACATTTATTATTGCTCATTGCGGGTCCTATTCTGAGAATCTGGGATATGTAGCCCGGTGTTTGGACAGGTATCCAAATATGTATATCGATATCGCTGCCAGGATTGCTGAACTGGGGAGACAGCCTTATACTGCCAGAAAATTCTTTATAAAGTATCAGGACCGAATTCTGTTTGGTACAGACGTTGGTCCATTTAACCCCGAGTATCCTGTGCATTATCGTTTTTTGGAGACCTGGGACGAATACTTTGATTATTCGGATAATCCCATACCTCCTCAGGGAAGATGGAAAATCTACGGGATCGGGCTGGAAGATCAAGTGCTTGAAAAGGTTTATTATAAGAATGCTGAGAAGGTTTTGAAAATGGCAGACCAGTGAGGAGATGCAGCAAAATATGGATATGTTATTGAAGGTGGTATGGCAACCTTGAAGCAATATTTAGTGCTGAGTAATGATTAAGCATCATTGATTAAGAAATTGGTTTAAAGATAGGGGGGAGAGGGGCATGGCGAACAAAAAAGCACTGCTGGTTATCGATATGCTCAATGATTTTATCCAGCCCGAAGGAGCCCTGTATATCGGCGAGTCGGCTCGGGAGGTTACTCGACAAATTAAAAATATCATAGAAAGAGAAAGGCGCGACGATACGCCAGTTATATACATCTGCGACAGCCACAGGGCCGATGATGCTGAGTTTGCAATGTTCAAACCTCATTGTGTAAAAAACACCTGGGGCGGTGAAGTTGTTGATGCTCTGGCGCCCCAGCCTGGTGACTATATCATCTATAAGCGGAGATACAGCGCCTTTTTTGGAACCGATCTTGACGCTACGCTGCGGGAAATGGACATTTCTGAGTTAATACTCGTTGGTGTTTGCACGAATATTTGTGTGCTGTATACCGCTGCCGATGCAAGGATGCTCAACTATAAAGTAACCGTTATAAAGGATGCAGTTGCCTCATTTAGTTCAGAGGCGCATGAATTTGCTCTGAAGGAAATGGAGAATACGCTGGGCGCAAGGGTGACATAGGTGTTTGTTTGGATTTGAGCTGATACCGGTCATTATATCATTGGGGAGGCAGATATGGTGAAGCCGGTTCAGATGCGAATTTATTAAGACCCTTTTCCGGGTCTTTTTCTTTTTTGGTTGTTTTTGACGAATATAGTGTGGTATAAATATAATTAGATTGTGCAAAATAAACTTATGCATCTATAGACTCCACCAGTTAACAATGATATCATGGTATTAAGCACATAGGAAATTAGAGGACTTTTCCACTGCTGTCAGCAACATGGATTTGGAGATGTTTTGTAATATCAAGCGAGGACAGACATAAACAAGACATAGCTGGACGCTAATTTATAATAGCGCATGATAACAGCCATTGGAGAGGTGAAAGTATGGATTACAACATACTAATTGGAGGAGCTGCAGGTCAAGGAGTCGAGACCCTATCGTCTGTATTTGAGAAGCTGCTGAAGGGAAATGGTTTTAAACTGTTTTCCATAAGGGATTATATGTCCAGAATAAGGGGTGGACATAATTTCGCCCAAATACGTTTTGCAGACCACTGCCTTTATTCCCACGTTGATGCTCTTGACGGAATAATAGCCCTAAATGATGAAACAGTGGATAATCACATCAACAGGCTTAAACCCGAAGGATTTATAATTTGCGATAACGGAACACAAAGGGAAGACCACAGGATAATTAAGCTGCCCCTGATTGACACGGCAAGGAGAATTGGGAACATCAGGGTGTCTGGCAGCGTTGCTCTGGGGGCAGCAATGGGTTTGTTGGGATTAAAGCTGGATGAGGCCGAAAATGTATACAATCAGTTTTTCAGGCCGGACATAGCAAATCTAAACGTTAAGGCAATTCTGGAAGGCAGCAGTTTTGTTCAGCCAAGGTATAAGCTTCATGCATCCGGCCAGGACGACGGCATACTGATAAACGGCAATCAGGCTGTTGCGCTGGGTGCTTTGGCTGCAGGATGCAAATTTTATTCTGCCTATCCAATGACCCCCTCTACCAGCATTATGAATTATCTGGCTTCAAAGATGACCGATGCTGAAATTGTGGTTGAACAAGCCGAAGATGAAATTGCGGCCATAAATATGGCGATCGGGGCTTCTTATGCGGGGGCCAGAGCCATGACCGGGACTTCCGGGGGTGGATTTTCTCTCATGGTCGAAGGACTCGGGCTGGCGGGAATGCTTGAGGTTCCCCTAGTAATTGCCGAAGTTCAGCGGCCGGGGCCTGTAACCGGTTTTCCTACCAGAACCGAGCAGGGCGATTTAAAGTTTGTGATATCAGCCTCTCAGGGCGAGTTTCCCCGCATGGTTATTGCTTTGAGAAATCCGGAGGATGCATTTTATCAAACCATCAGAGCATTCAATCTGGCTGATAAATATCAAATTCCCGTGATACTTTTAAGCGATCAGTTCCTTGCCGATTCCGTAGTATCATTAGAGCCTTTTGATTTTGACGGGATTAGCCATGACAGGTATATAGCCATGGATGTCAAGGAAAGACCCTATAAAAGATATGAGCTTACGCCTACGGGTATATCGCCTCGGATTATTCCCGGGAAAATACCCGGAGTAACCGTTCTGGTGGACAGCGATGAACACGATGAATACGGATACATAACCGAATCGGCCCAGGTTAGGACGGATATGGTAAACAAGAGGATGAAAAAGCTGGAGATGCTTAAGCAGGAGCTGCAGGAACCATGGTTTGTGGGTGAAGAGGGCTGCGAAATATTGTTGCTGGCCTGGGGCTCAAGCTGGGGACCTGTGGCCGAAGCGGTAGCCACATTGAATAATGAACAGGATCAAAAATACGGAGCTCTTATTTTCGGCGATATATGGCCGCTGCCTACAAAGCTACTTATGGAGAAAAGCAAGAAGGCGAAGCGTATAATCAATGTGGAGCAGAACGCAACGGGGCAGCTTGCTTCCCTTGTTGCTGAAGCGACGGGTATGCTGTGTGATTTCAGCGTTTTGAAGTATGACGGGAGACCGATGAGTCCCCGGTATATTATAGAGAAAGTGAGGGGGATGAAATAGCCTTATGTGTGATATGAAGTTTGTTCTTTCAGAAACGGCATGGTGTCCCGGATGCGGAAATTTCAACATCCTAGATGCTTTAAAGATGGCACTGGAGAGGCTGGGTAAAAAACCCCATGAAGTGCTTATAGTTGGCGGAATAGGCCAGGCTGCAAAGACCCCCCAGTACATAAATGCAAACGGATTCTGCGGCCTTCACGGCAGGGCTCTACCTGCTGCAGTGGCTGCCAAAATAGTTAACAAGGATCTTACCGTAATCGTAAATACCGGTGACGGAGATTCGTACGGTGAGGGCGGAAATCATTTTATACATAACATTCGAAGGAATGTGGATATAGCCCACTTTGTTCACGACAATCAGATATACGGCCTGACCAAAGGGCAGGCATCTCCAACCACCGGCATTGGCCATGTCACCAGCGTACAGACCATCGGTACAATCAACGAACCATTAAACCCGGTACTTTTGGCAATAGCTTTAGGTGCCGGCTTTGTTGCCAGAGCCTTCAGCGGAGACAAGGAGCATCTGGCCTCGATTATGGTTGAAGCTATAAAGTATAGGGGATATGCGTTGGTGGATATACTGCAGCCGTGTGTCACATTCAACAAGATCAACACCTTTCAATGGTATAACAGGAGGGTTTACAAGCTTGGTGATGACTATGACCCAACCGACAGGGTAAAAGCTATGGAAAAGGCTATGGAATGGGGAGACCGGATTCCCATTGGCATAATTTACAGGGAAGAAAAGCCGGCCTATTGTGATAAAATTGAATTCTTAAGGGATGGAGAGTCTTTGATTGACCGACAGGTGGATCTTGAGAAGATAAAAAGCTATATGAATGATTTCGTTTGATCCCCTGACAAATGATGATACCTTTGCGACCGGCTGTGTACGGGCAGCTCAATGTGGATGGATGAAATGACTGTTATTGAGGGAGGAGTTGTTATGGATAGGATAAAAAAGATTTTGAGCTTTGCCATGAGGATGGAGAAAAACTCGGTGGATTTCTATGAGTTTTTTATGGACAAGGATGTTTCAAACGAGGCCAGAAAGCTGTTTGAGGAGCTGGCAGAGATAGAGCGGCAACATTTCAGTATTTTGAAGGAGCAATACGATAAACGGGGATTTACTGAGGCGCCCATTGAAATATCCTGGGTGGTGGATGAGACTTTCAAAGCAAGAGATCCCCATATACTGGCCGATAATTCTGATATGATTGCCGGTTATGATACAAACATATCCGATATTTCGGTAATGCGGATGGCATATCTTATAGAAACCGATTTCTCCTATTTTTACGGCAAGGCGATGAAAGCGGTTGAAGATGCCGAAGTTAAAAAACTGCTTTCCGATCTGGCTCAATGGGAGAAGCAGCACGGCGATATGTTTTACAGCAGGTATCTCGATTTGTTGGATAAGGAACTGAAGGATCTAAAGATTATTCTGGAGTAGAATTGGCTTTTTGTACTGCAGGTTTACAATTATGGTTAGCAATTCCCCGCCACCGTGTGGTGGTAGTTTGAGGAAAGCCCGGGTGTCCCGGGCTTTCTTGTTATTGACAGCAAAGTAGGCTTAAGAATAAATCGTTGTCTCAAAATGTTATTAATGCGAAAAAAAAGAAGGATAAGCATGTAATTATATCGAATTAATTATAATGTTGAGAATACGGAGTATTATTAATTAAGGAGGTGAGCACAGTATGATAGATTTTAAAAATGGCTGGTTTAAGCTGGCCCCAATTTCAAAGGCTGAAGGAGAAATGACGGTTGGCCCCATGCTTCTGGACGATGAAGAGGTCATTGAAGCCTTTAAATCGGTTCGTGATAAGTTAATTTTTACTAACAAAAGGATAATAGCCGTAAATGTACAAGGTGTTACAGGTAAAAAGGTGGATTATACATCACTTCCTTACAGCAGGATTCAAGCCTTTTCCGTTGAAACAGCCGGGGTTTTTGACAGGGACTGTGAACTTGAAGTGTATATCAGTTCCATTGGAAGGATCAAATTCGAATTGCGCGGTTCCTTCGACATACGGGCATTCAATAAAGCTATCAGTAAGTATATCCTGTAGATCCAAAAAGCAGATCAAGCAATAGACCCGATATTGAACAAGCTATATTTTTTATTTAAAATAGAACACTGCCTCTGTAATGGGGCTGGCGGTTGCTGGCAGTGAAATGATCTATGATGTAAGTGTTGTATTTCTTGTTTAAGAATATGACCGGGATTGAGGTAATTCTGATTTGAGGTGGTGTATATGGGACTTATAGTATTTTTTATGATAGGTTGTATTTCAGGATTTGTATTATTTAAAAGAGCATTTCTTAATAAGAGCGATGAAGCCTTTGTACCAGCTTATAAGGTTTCCGTAATCATTCCTGCCAGAAATGAAGAGCACAACCTGCCCTATTTACTGGAATCGTTGAAAAAGCAAACGTTAACCCCTTATGAAATCATTGTGGTTGATGATTTTTCATCGGACAAAACCAGTGAAATAGCCTGTCGGTACGGGGTCAAACTTGTCAAAAATACTGAACTGCCTGAAGGCTGGACCGGGAAAAATTGGGCTGTATGGAATGGATTCATGCAATCATCGGGGGACGTAATTGTATTTCTTGACGCCGATGTAAGATTGGCCCCCCGCGGCTTGGAGGCCCTTCTTAAGTCCAGAGAAGAGTGTGGAGGAGTCATATCGGTTGTTCCCTATCATCATACCGAAAAATTCTACGAGCGGCTGTCCCTTGTTCCGTGCATTATGGGTATATTTGCATTTACCTCACCTTTTGAGCAAAGGAGCAACCATAAAAGCCTGTACGGCTCCTGTATTGTAGCAACGAGGGAGGATTATGAAAGAATAAACGGTCATCAAAGCGTCAGAGGCGAAGTTATGGACGATATGACCCTGGGCAAGAGGTTTTCACAGGAAGGAATAAATGTTCAGAATTTCATAGGGCATGGGCTTGTGTCCTTCAGAATGTATCCAAAGGGGATAAAAAGTGAAATACAGGGTTTCAGCAAAGGTGCGGTTTTGGGGATGGTAAATCTGAGTCTGCCCACAGTAATGTTAATAGCTGTCTGGGCGGTTGGACTACTGTTATCGGGTGTTATGGCTCCTTTGCTGTTGCTAACCAATCATCCATGGCTGTATCCTTTTTTATTGGGTTATATTATGTTTACCCTTCAAATTTTATACCTTGTAAAATATACGGGGAATTATGGAATAATCATACCGTTGCTTCATTTCATATCATTCATGTTCTTTATATTGGTCATGGCCTATTCGGTTTATCAGGTTTCATTCCGGGGATGTGTTGCATGGAAGGGAAGACAAATTAATGTAAGGAGTCGGAAGAGCCTATGATTGTTTTATATTTGATAATAGAGTTTTTGAGCGGTTCCCTTATGTTTTCATACTGGCTGGGCCGTGCATGTAAAAAGGATCTGTCCACTGTTGGAGATGGCAACCCGGGGGCATTTAATTTGTGGAAAGCCGCCGGGTACAAAGTGGGTTTAATGGGTGTGTTTCTTGATTTTATGAAAGGATATTTCCCCCTCGTATTGCTGATAAACGGAAGCCATGTGAGCGGTTTATCCATTGCTGCCGTTGGAATTGCGCCGATTCTGGGGCATGCTTTCTCTCCGTTTATGAAGTTCAGGGGCGGAAAAGCTATTGCCGTGTCCTTTGGGGTATGGAGTGCGGTTACAAATTTCAGATGTTCATTTGCGTATGCGGTAATACTAGCTGTACTCCTGCTTATTGCCAGAGCCATTACTAAAGGTGAACCTACAAGTACCGAATCCGACGGAGTAATGGTGGTGCTGGGTATGTGGATGCTGGGATTTTATATCATTGCTTATGGATTCCCATACCATTTTGTTTTGCTTTGGTTGCAGAATGCTATTCTGTTTACTTATAAAAACAAAGAAAAGCTGCTGGTATTTTTCAAGGATATATACAGCAGATATGCCGGCAATGGTAAGACATCGGGTATGTAATAAAAGATACCCGTTTAATTAGTCCGATTTCCAGTTGGCTGTTGCGTTTAATTTTGGCCGGTATTATAATCTAATTATATCGATCATGCCAAAATAAAAAGTACAATTGCAGTAGCAGAGATCCAGGCAACTAATTTGGCGATATAAAATATTATAAAAGGCGGGAGAGGATATCGATGGGAAAACTGTTTCCGCGCACCAATGTTGGTGGTGTGTCGCTTTCCAGGATGATAATCGGTACCAACTGGATTTTGGGGTATAGTCATACCAGCTTGGCTGCTGATAACATGATTAGGTGTAAAAACCATTCACCCCAGGTAATAGCTGATATGCTGGAAGTTTTCCTTAATTCGGGTGTGGATACTATCATGGGGCCGTTTGTGGGTAATCCTCATCTTGTGGATGCGGTTAAATTGGCCGAGGATCGTACGGGAAAAGGGATGATTATCATCGACACGCCCATAATTAATGTAGACGACAATGCCGATGCGCGCAAAGAGGCCGAGAAGGTGATTTCAAGCAGCAAAAAGCTGGGCGCTACCTTTTGCCTGCCTCACCACTCTTCAGTGGAACAGCTGGTTAACAAAAACAAAAAGATTATCGACAGATTGCCTGACTATCTTAAGATGATACGGGATCATGATATGGTACCGGGTCTTTCGTGCCATATGCCCGAACTTGTTATCTACTCCGATCTCAATGAATATGATGTGGAAACATATATACAGATATATAACTGTATGGGTTTCCTGATGCAAGTAGAGGTTGAGTACATTCATAAGGTAATATGGAGTGCCAAAAAGCCGGTTATGACAATAAAGCCCATGGCGGCAGGGCGGGTAAGCCCATTTGTCGGCTTGACCTTCGTATGGCATACCATTCGCCCCTGTGATATGGTAACGGTGGGCTGCCTGACGCCTGAAGAGGCCGATGAAGACATAGAGATATCCCTGGCAGCGCTGGAAGGACGACCTCCAAAGCTGGAAGGTCGCAGCAGCCCGAAAAAGACCGAAATAATGAAAGATTAGATAAGCATTAACAGGATACGATACTGAAAATAAAATGGGCAGAGCGTATATTAGCTCTGCCCATTTTAATGGAATTACTTATTTGGATTTATTGATTGGTGTTAAAGCAGAGACAGAATTGACAAGGTAAAATTATATTTCTGTGTATAAAATAATCTCTAAATTGCAAAAATGGTCAAACCAAAGTGAACTAGGATTAGAAATACCTCAGATGAAGCCCCGATTTCATATTATAGTTTCAACGAATACATGACAGATTATACTTATTTTCGGCCTGTGCATACAGGTGATGCCGTGATATAATAAAGGATGAGATTATACTAAAAATAATATGATTACATATTGAAGGAGGTTACGCTGTATGAATAATATTTCGGAGGTAAAACTGGGGATTGTAGCCGTGAGCAGGGACTGTTTTCCGATTCAGCTCAGCGAATCCAGAAGAAAAGCCGTGGTTGCAGCCTGTGTTGGAAAAGGTATCGAAATTGTGGAAATACAGACTATCGTTGAAAATGAGAAGGATGTGCTCAGGGCTTTACAGGAGTTGCACTCTGCGGGGGTAAATGCCTTGGTGGTCTATTTGGGCAATTTTGGACCGGAGGGGCCTGAAACCATGCTTGCCCAAAAGTTTGGCGGACCTGCTATGTTTGCTGCGGCAGCGGAGGAGAGTGAAAACAATCTTATCGATGGGCGTGGGGACGCATACTGCGGAATGCTCAACGCATCTTATAATCTAGGTCTGCGCAAACTCAATCCATATATTCCCGAATATCCTGTTGGGACACCGGATGAAATTGCAGACATGATCCTGGATTTTAAAGATATTGCAAGGGTAATACTCGGTCTGTCAAAACTCAAGATCTTTGGATTTGGTCCCAGACCCCAGGACTTTTTGGCATGCAACGCTCCTATAAAACCGCTGTTTGATATAGGCGTCGAGATTATGGAAAACTCGGAGCTTGACCTGTTTGAATCTTTTAACCTGCATGCAAATGATCCCAGAATACCGTTGGTTGTAAAAGATATGGAGGAGGAATTGGGTGGAGGTAATAAGCTTCCCGGTATCCTTCCCAAGCTGGCACAGTATGAGATTACCTTGCTGGACTGGATGGAGAAATACATAGGGGCATCCGAATTTGCTGTGTTTGCCAATAAGTGCTGGCCCGCATTTCAAACCCAGTTTGGCTTTGTGCCGTGTTATGTCAATTCCAGGTTGGCTTCCAGAGGTATTCCGGTATCCTGCGAGGTAGATATCTACGGAGCATTGAGCGAATATATCATCGCATGCGCAACTGGCATACCTGCTACACTGCTTGATATAAACAATACGGTGCCGAAGGATATGTATGAGAATAATCGGGATAAGTTCGGAGATTACAAGTTGACCGATCTATTTATGGGCTTCCACTGCGGGAATACACCCAACTGTTACCTGAAAGACGGTACCTTGAAATATCAGCTTATCATGCACAGGTTACTGGAGCCAGACAAAGAGCCCGACATAACCAGGGGAACGCTTGAAGGAACCATAAAACCCGGGGATATCACCATATTCAGGCTCCAGGGCACGGCCGACTGCAGGTTGAGGAGCTATGTGGCCCAAGGCCAGGTTATTGATGTGGATCCCAAATCCTTTGGAGGTATCGGTGTTTTCGCTGTGAAAGAAATGGGAAGGTTCTACAGGCATGTTTTGATTGGGAAGCGGTTCCCGCATCATACTGCTGTAGCATTTAAGCACGCCGGCAAGGTACTTTTTGCTGCTATGAAGATGCTGGGAGTGGAGGATGTATCCTTTAATCAGCCTGTCCACATGCTCTATAAGGACGAAAACCCATTCAAATAAGGATGCAAATCCAAAAATATATTAGCCGTAGGGAGGTTATATAAATGGGTAAGAAGTACGCAATCGGTATAGATTTCGGGACCCAATCCGGGAGAGCCGTGTTGGTTGAAGTTGATACCGGCAGGGAAGTGGCTACTTCTGTAAAGATGTATCCCCATGGTGTTATGGATGAGTATCTGCCGGATGGGAAAACGAAGCTGGAACCCGACTGGGCTTTGCAGCATCCCCAGGATTATCTGGATGTATTGTCCGAAACCGTGCCGGCGGTTCTGAAGGAGGCCGGAGTGTCCCCCGATGATGTTATCGGCGTTGGCATAGATTTTACTGCATGTACCATGCTCCCTATAGACGAGGATGGAACTCCACTGTGTTTTTATGAGGAATATAAAACCAATCCCCACGCTTATGTGAAGCTATGGAAACATCACGCCGCCCAGGATGAGGCTAACAGGTTGAACCAGATAGCCGCTGAAAGAGGCGAAGAGTTTCTGATGCGATATGGGGGTAAAATTTCATCAGAATGGCTGTTCCCCAAAATATGGCAGATACTCAACGAAGCACCTGAAATATATGAAAGGGCGGCTAAATTTATTGAGGTTGCTGACTGGATCGTGCTTCAGCTCACCGGGCAGGAAAGGCGGAACAGCTGTACGGCAGGCTATAAAGCCATTTGGCATAAACATAAGGGATATCCTTCTCCGGATTTCTTTAAAGCCCTTGATCCCAGGCTTGAAAATGTGGTGGACGAGAAATTAAGCAGGGATATATATCCTATAGGTACAAAAGCCGGAGAGATAACTGAAAAAGCTGCCCGGTTAACCGGTTTATCGCCGGGGACGGCTGTTGCGGTTGGAAACGTGGACGCTCACGTTTCGGTTCCGGCGGTGGGAATAACCGAAGAGGGAAAAATGCTCATGATAATTGGTACATCTACCTGTCATATGCTGTTGGGCAAAGAAGAGAAGATGGTACCAGGAATGTGCGGTGTTGTTGAGGATGGAATCATCCCGGGTTATTTGGGCTATGAAGCCGGCCAATCCTGCGTGGGGGATCATTTTGAATGGTTCGTAAATAACTGTGTCCCGGCCGTATATCAGCAGGAAGCCAAGGATAAAGGTATAAGCCTTTACAGGCTGTTGGCTGAGAAAGCTGAGAAGCTGGCGGTAGGCGAAAGCGGTTTGGTTGCTCTTGACTGGTGGAACGGAAATCGTTCGGTGTTGGTGGACGTAGATCTTACCGGAGTAATTGTGGGGTGTACTCTGCTTACCAAGCCTGAGGAGATCTATAGAGCGCTTATTGAAGCTACCGCATATGGAACGAGGATGATTATAGAAACCTTTGAGGAAGCCGGAGTACCAATATATGAGCTCTATGCAGCCGGAGGAATTGCTGATAAGGATCCGTTTATGATGCAGATATACGCTGATGTGACCAACCGGGAGATAAAGATATCGGCATCCGCTCAGACAGCTGCCCTGGGTTCGGCCATGTTCGGTGCGGTGGCTGCCGGCAAGGAGAGGGGCGGATATGATTCCATTGTGGATGCTGCCAAGGCCATGGCCAGGGTTAAGGATATAGTGTATAAGCCGGTGCCTGAAAATGTGCGGATGTATGATAAGCTTTACGCCGAATACAAGATTTTGCATGATTATTTCGGCAGAGGTGCCAACGATGTCATGAAGCGGCTTAAGGAGATCCGCAGGCAGGTTGCCAAGGCATAACAATTTTATTTGCCCCCATCCAAAATGTGGATGGGGCATCTTATTTGAAGAATATCGGAGAAATCACCTTTTGGAAGGGTCCAGAGCCTGTTAACGAAAATATATGTTACAAAATTGATGAGGGATTTGCTTTTTTCCGGAATAGTACTTATAATAATGCTATAATGTTTATTGCAGCAATACGGTGTACATACCATATGGGATGGTGGGTTTTCAAATATTGTACATCGGCATTTCCGAGCTGGAAATTACTGCTTTCAGACATGATAATTCTTTGCTCAATACCTGATGGACTTTTTATTTTTCGGACATGATTTGTGTTATGATCTTAACAATATTGGAGGAATGTCATATGTACAAAACGGAAAATGAAATTATGGATCAATACCGGGCTTTGGAGCAAACATTCCAATACTTCATGTCAAGAGCATCGGATATTAAAGAATTTGTCGGACATCACAGCTTTAACAGTTTGACCTTTATTGGAGCCGGCTCAGGTTACTGTATCTGCCGTTCGTCTGAAACATCTGCAAAGATGCGATTGGGAATACCGGCTCACGCCATTCCGGCGGGTGATTTGATGCTTAATTTCCCCCATTATGAAAAAGTAATCCGGGACACGCTTCTTGTGGTTCCTTCCCGATCGGGGAGCACCAGTGAAGTTATCAGGGCGGTTCAGGATTCCAAGGATAAGTACGGGGTACCATGTATCTCAATTTGTGCTAAGCAGGATGCCGAAATATCCCATTTGGCTGATTTGAATCTTGAAATCCCCTGGGCTTTTGACGAGAGCGTTTGCCAGACCAGGACGGTAACCAATTTTTATGCAGCAAACCTTCTGCTAATTGGTATTTTAGGAAATGACTCGATGCTGATAGATGAGATAAGGGAATGCATATCAGCCGGCGAGGGATATATGGCTCAATACATTGATAGCCTAAAAGAAATAGGACAGAGCAGCAAGTGGGAAAAGGTTGTTGTTCTGGCGGATTCGGAGCTTCAGGGAATAGCTGGTGAAGGAGCTCTTGCCTTCAAAGAGATTGCCCGCATACCATCGAACAGCTATCACCTGCTTGATGTACGCCATGGACCAATGGTGTTGGTTGATGATAAAACTTTGGTAATAATGGCATGTTCTCCATACGGCCATGATTACCAGAAGGGCTTGGTTGCCGATATAAAGAATAAAGGTGCCCGGGTGATAACTGTCGGAACTCAGCCTGCGGCCGAATTTGGAGCAGATGTGCATGTTGCTGTTTCTGACTATGACAACTATGGAGTAATGGGCATTCCATTCATATTTGTACCTCAGGCCATAGCTTATTATAAAGCTGTGTTGAACGGAATTAACCCCGATTTCCCGGAAGGATTGCAGCCATGGATTAAGCTGTAGTGAAGCAGAGTAGCAAAGAAGTTCATATTAATCAGGCAAACATTAAAATGAAAATGCCGGGGGAGTGAATATGCCGATGGAAAAGGGTATTGATGTACTAACGATCGGGGATCTTTGCGCGGATGTCATATTGTCCGGTGATGATATAGTCCCCGAGTTTGGTCAGAAGGAAAAGCTTATTGATGATTATGATATAGAAATGGGCGGTTCCTGCAGTATATTTGCCTGCCAGGCGGCCAAGCTGGGTCTCAAAACGGTTGTGATCGGGAAGGTAGGCTGTGATCCATTTGGTGATGTGATTTACAGAACATTGGAAACGGCAGGTGTGGATACCAGCTATGTGTCGAGGGATCCGTACAGCAAGACGGGTGTTACCGTTATTCTCAATACTGGTAAGGATAGGGCTATGCTGACATACACAGGTACCATCAATGCGGTGGAACCGGCGGATATTCCCGAACAGGTACTGGAATCTGCCCGGCATTTACATATAGGCAGTTATTTCCTTATACGTAAGATTCAAAGTTACTACCCCAAGATAATAGAAAAAATGAAGAAACAAGGGGCTACCATCAGCCTGGATACCAATTGGGACCCCGATNNCCGAAGAAAAGTGGGGTGATGGTCTTTGGCGCATACTTACCTATGTTGATATATTTTTCCCTAATGAAAATGAGATCAAAGCTATAACTGGAAAGGATAGCCTGGGGAAAGCCGTAGCCGAGCTTAAAGATATGATTCCGATTATTGCAATTAAGAAGGGGGCCGAGGGTGCAGAGGTTTATTCCGATGGAAATGTGTACCACGCGAAAGCCCTTCCGGTTGAGGTAGCAGATACGGTAGGTGCGGGTGACAGCTTTGATGCCGGTTTTCTCTGCGGATATTTAAAGGGTGCAACAATTCAGGAGTGTGCTCGAATGGGGTGTATTTGCGGCAGTTTAAATGCCCGTATGCCAGGAGGAACCAGGGGACAGCCAAAGTTGGAAGAGCTGTTGAATTATATGTAGTATATGATAGATGCAAAAAATACGGTATCGTGGAGGGTGAGAATGGCAGTAGCTTTAAAGAAGTTGGATGGACTGGACAATATGGTGATAGTATCTGACTTTGACGGTACCATTACCGATATAGATACCAACGATTTAATCTATTTTGACTTCGGAGGTGAGGAAAGCCGGAAAGTCGAAAAATTAATAATCCAGGGGAAAATGGGGGTAAAGGAAGGGGCGCTTAATCATTTTCAACGTATTCATCTGACTGAAGAACGGTTTATAAACCATATATTTCAACATGCCCGCATTGATGAAGGATTTAAGGAATTTTGCAGGGTGGTTAAGGAGAAAGGAATTCCTTTTGTGGTGGTAAGCGGCGGTTATATAAATACCATCAAAGCTTTCTTTAAAAAGGAAGGCATTGATGATAGCAATATAGAGATCTACGCCAATCGTTTAAATTTTACCGGTTGTCGTATAGAAATTGATTTTATCGATGAAGACGATGAATGTGAAACCGGATTGGGGCCTTGCGGAAACTGTAAACTAAAGCGTCTGAGAGAGCTGGGGAGGAAATATCGAAACATAATATTCATTGGCGATGGTGTGACCGATAGGTGTGCGGTTGGTGAAGCAGACGTTGTGTTTGCAAAAGGCGCTTTAAAGGAATACTGTACCCTGCAGGGGATTCCTTACATTGAGTTCAGCAGCTTTCATGATATATTGGATTATCTCCTACAGAAGCTCTAGAACCGCTGCCACCCTGGATTGGGGTATTTTCTTCAAAGACATACCGGCTGATTCCGGTTTTTTTATTAAGCTATTATTCCTACAGGGGTTTGATGGTATAATCATGGAGAAGCCGTTACGATTTAGATGAATAATTGGGGGGATAAAATCATGTTTAGCCTGCAATATGGCCTTGCGGATGAAAGCTACAAGCATTGCTACGGGATAGATTATGCCGACAAGGGTGCCGAAGCCTTTTTGCAGAGTCATACCATATCACTTGTGGCTGCAAGAAGGGATTGGGTTGCCTTTCAGGTGTTATTAAGAGGCAACGGTGAGTTTACCGTATCTGTAGGAGATGCTCCCGTGTTTTCACCCAAAGGGCCGATACCCAATGTCAGGTTGAAGGCCGTCGTTGATGGGCATTCCGAATGGCCTGTAAAAATGCATATTATTGGTTTTATTGAAGATGATGACAGGATTATGAAAGCCGATATCCTGCTCAACGATGAGACGGTTCATGTAGAGCCCGATAAGGTGCAACCCATATGGGTGGAGATTTGCATACCGAAGGAAGCGAAAGCCGGCATCCATCGGGGGAAGGTGGGGCTGTTTATTCATACCATGTTCGAAGATGAGGTTTGTATAGGAAGCCTGGAATTTGAACTGGTTGTAAAGGATGTTGTAATGCCTGAACCTTCGGAATACGGTTTTCATCTGGATCTCTGGCAGCATCCGTCGAATATTTCCCGGAAACACGAGGTACATCTGTGGAGCCAGGAGCATTTCAAGGTGCTGGAGGAATACATAAAAAGCCTCGGTGAACTGGGGCAGAAGGCGGTTACCGTCATAGTCTCCGAGATCCCCTGGTCGGGACAGCGATGCTTCAGAGTAACCAATTACCTATCAAATCTGTTTGAATACAGTATGATCCCGGTAGAAAGGAATGCCCAGGGTCGGTACAGCTTTGATTTTTCGGTGTTGAAGCGATATATTGAATTATGTTTCCAATACGGAATAGATAAAGAAATAGAAGTGTTCGGACTGGTAAACATATGGATATCGCAGGAAGATGGATATGGGGGCGTTGCTGAAGATTATCCCGATGCCATAAGGGTGCGTTATTACGACAGGGCTGATGGTTGCTATAAGTATATGAAATCAGCAGAGGATATAAAGTGTTATATAAAGGCGTTGGAAGGATTTTTTATTGAAAACGGATGGATTGACCGGGTGCGTGTTGTTGCTGATGAGCCATCGGATGTGGAGCTGTACAGGAGAAGATTGAATTTACTAAAAGAGATCGCTCCTTCATTTAAGTATAAGACCGCCATAAACCATGCGGTGTTTATTTCGGAATTTAAGGATGAGATAGATGATTTTGTTCCGGTGCTTCCCTGCGTATGCGAGGAATGGGAGCTGTTAAGTCAACTGAGGGGAAGTATACGGGGAAGGCTTATGTGGTATGTGTGCTGCTGGCCGCCTATTCCCAATACCTTCATAAGCTCACCCCTCCTGGAGAGTCGGTTGATCGGTATATTAACCGCCTATATGGATTTTGACGGCTTTTTGAGATGGAATTATACGGTATGGCCTGAACGTCCACGGGAGAGAATATCCTACCGCTTCCCCCATTGGAAGGCGGGGGACACAAATTTTGTCTATCCCGGAAATGATGGCCGCCCCTTACTGACACTTAGATACAAGAATCTGAAGAGAGGAATAGAAGATTTTGAATTGATAAACATGGTGAAAAAGCTGTATCCTGACTACCCCAAGCGTCTGGAAAAGATATGGGATAGAATTTTATTCAGCAAAGACATAAGGGACTTTCACCCGTCCATAGGTAAGAAAGCTGAGGGGCTGTACAGCCTGGATTATGAGGACTACCTGTATATGAGGGGGATCCTTTTGGATCTAATAGCGGAAGCTTAAGCGCTGATGTGTGAGCTTTATAATACCCCAGGCTGAGGCCTTTTGGATCTTATAGTGAAAGCTTAAGCCCCAAATTCGTAATATACACAAAAATATGTGGAGTGATGCAGATGAGTCTTAAAATATGTACCATCGGATGCGGCAGTATGTCATCAGCAGGCCACGGTCCCTCATACAAAAGGTATGCTGCCCTGCATATCGATACCATCTTTGCTGCTTGTTGTGATCTTGAAGAGGAAAAAGCTGTAACTTACAGAGAAAGATTTGGTTTTCTAAAGCATTATACCGATTTCGAGGAAATGCTTGATACCGAAAAGCCGGATGCCGTATGTCTGGTAGTACCGGAACACCTGACAGCTTCCCTGTCCGTTAGAATACTGGAAAAAGGCTATCCGCTGATGATGGAAAAGCCGCCTGGTCTGAATTATGCTGAAATCAAAAGAATGATTGAGGCTGCCGAAAAACATAATACGCCCAACCAGGTGGCTTTTAACAGAAGATATATGCCAATGGTAAAAAAACTCAAAGAGTTGATAGCAGGAGAAAAAATACATAATCTGCGTTACGACTTTTACCGGGTGGGCAGATTTGATGAGGATTTTGCAGCTACGGCCATTCATGGGATTGACACGGTAAGATATCTGGCCGGTTCGGATTACTCCTACATCCGTTTTGACTACCAGACCTTTCCTGAATTAGGGCCGAATGTTGCCAACATAATGATGTACTGCAGGTTTGAATCGGGAGCGGAAGCCCAGCTAAACTTCAGTCCTGTTTCGGGAGTTGTTGTGGAAAGGGCTGTTATCAATTCTTATAACAACACCTGGTTTATGAACCTGCCGATTTGGAATGCCGCTGACTTTCCCGGCAGGTTGGTTCATTACCGCAAAGGCAGTCTGGTTGCCGATATATCGGGAGATGAAATATGTGAACCCGACATGTACATTACCAATGGCTTTTACAACGAAAATGAAAGCTTTTTCGAGGATATAAGGGTGGGGAGAAAGCCTGAAGGGGATCTTAAATCTGCCCTCCAGTCGGTTGTAATTGCTGACTGTGTAAGAAAGAGGATAACCGAATACAGAAAATAATATTGCAATGGAGGTTGTATATGCCAAATATAGACAGACAAGCGGAAGCCCAATATACTGAGTGGCCTATGATCCGGCATGACCTGAAACTGACGGGCAGGAGCTGGGGAAAAGGAAGGATCAAGATTCCCGCTATTGCCGGTGAGATTCGCTATACAGCCGGTGACGCCGTCAAACTATGGGCAGAAGATATCAACGGGGACGGTGAAATGGAATATATCTTTTCCGAAGGCGGCCGCATCAAGGTAAAGGACTCAAAGGGCGGAATTCTGTGGATGAGCGATATCTGCAATCCCGTCATTATAGGTTTTCATGATCTGGAGGGTGCGGGCAGAGAAAGGTGTATAGTCGCTGTTACCAATCTGCGGACCCTTACCGTCTTTTCAGGGCTGTCGGGTGAAACGTACTGGCGGCATGTCTTTAAAGAAAAAACGGTGATGCTTTCGCACAACAGAATGAAGGTAGGCAGGATAATCCCCGATTTAGCAGGCGAACAGATAAGCGTATGGCCTGAAGGTGATGAATATGGATATCTATTCGCCTTTGACAAGGGCATAAGACGGGGATACACCCTGTGGAAGACAAAGGGGATAGGTATCGGTGAACGTACCAGATATAGGCCAAATGTCCTGGTGGGAGATTTGGAGGGCAACGGGCGGAACGATATAATCGTGATACAGCATTCATTTATATGGGTTATAGACTCGGAAACCGGACAAAAAAAGCATGTTGTTGAAGGCCCCCGTATGAGGAATTATGGATATGCGGGCTTTTTTGATGCAGATAATGATGGAAAAACCGAGCTGGTGCTGGTTAACGATGCTGTTCAGCTGCATGTATCGGTCATAAAGCCGGTTGAAGGAAAGCTGGAATACCTTTGGGACAGATTCATAGGCTATGGGGAACATATAATGAAGACCCCTCCCCTGCCCGTATGTGATGTTGATGGGGATGGAAATCTGGAGATAGTATACAGCGTAGGTGATGTAGCAGCCAATGAGTGGCGGGTGGATGTGCTTGACTGCTGTACCGGCAATTTAAAGATGTCAGTTCAAGGTGCAAGGGTCATAGATTGCGGTGATATTGATGGTGATGGTGCCCTTGAAATGCTTCTGGAAAGAACGGCGACATCGGAAATCGAAATATGTAAGATTATGGGGAACCATCCAGTGACGCTGTTTTCGGCCAAGAATAAGATTCTGGCCTTTACCGGCGGTTACAGGCCCCTGCAGCAAAGCCATGTTGCCATTGACCGGGCGGTTAAGTATCTGTGGGATGTTGACGGCGATGGAAACTTGGAATTGTCTGTCTTTGATGATAAATCCATATCCATATACGGCTGGAACGAAGCAGCCCTCACGGAAAAAAAGCATTCACTGAGGTTGGATGACAACCTGCGTATTATGGATTCGGTAACCTGGGGAAACAAAAGCGGTGCCGCCCTTTTGTGCCGGGACAATAGCAGTAGGGATGAAGGCGGATTAATGCTTGTTTCATTTTCCAACAGGCAATTGGCTTGTTTCGACTGTGTACCAGATGCGCCTGCTCACACCCCGATTGTGACGGATATCGACACGGATGGGTACAGAGAAATCGTTGTGGGTAATTCAGTGTACTGGGTGGATACCACCGGATCCGACTCAAAGTGGTCCATCCGCAAAAAATGGTCGATTGAAAGCAGCCGGAAAAATGAAAACGTTTTTTTCAACAGCGCTTCAGGCCTTGAATTCCTCGCCACCTGGGATTTCGATGGTGATGGCTATAAGGAGCTGCTTTTCAGAGATACCAATGCGGAACTTCTGCTGACGGATCATAGGGGAAATATCATATGGAGAAAAATGTTAAAGGGGGATTTTAAAGGTGGCATGGTCATAAATTGCAGCTTTGGGAATTTCCTTTCCAAGGATAAATATGATATCTATGCGAATGTGGCTACCACGGCAGTCTATGTCAATGAAAGCATGGTTTTGGATTCTGCCACCGGAGAAGTGGTATGGCGGAGAAGTGACGGGCACGACAGTGGTATGGGTCCGGTTGACGGATATGTATCGGTACTGCCTTTGGAAAATGACGGCTTGGATGATTTGTTGTTCTTAAGCGGCGATGTGGCAGTCCGGATAGATGGTAAAACCGGGCGGAATCTTGCTGATATAAGGATGCTTAGCGATATCCTGGGCACAAGATGGGTCGGTTCGGGGCATTTTACTCTGGTAGATGTGGACGGGGACGGTGAAGAGGAGATCTTCCTATCGGGCGTATGGGGAGTGAACGGAGGGGTATTGAAATGGGATGGTGAGAATTGGAAGCCTATTTGGTTTGATTACTATGGAAATGAGACTCCAATAGGTACTCCACCCCGTTACAGCCATCAGGGTATGGCTTTTGCAGACGGAAGGGTTCTGGCTGCAGGGCCGAGAAACGATTATAAATACGGATGCGTGGATGCGGCAACCGGGGAGTTGCTTTGGACCTATGATATCGGGGATTGTATAGTTGGAGATACCTGTACCGGGGATATTGACGGCGATGGATACGATGAATTTATCTTTGGCTGCAATGACGGTTATGTTTACTCCCTCAAACATGACGGTTCCCTTCATTTCAGGATCTTCACGGGATCGCCGCCCGGTAGTCCGGTGCTGGCAGACATTGACGGGGACGGTTATCTGGAGATCCTGGTTATGACCATGGAGGGGAAGCTGCTTATTATTGCATGATTCCCGGGTTTCCGGGGTATATGCTGAATTGACCGCAAAGGTATTCAAATAATTAGGTTGGTACCGGCTTCATGCGTAAACATATTGGTGTAGTTAGGATATACAGCGATTCAACTGGCGGAATTTCATTGAAAATATGCAACTAATGATCAACCGTATAGCACCAGAACCCGGAATTGTATTGCAGTTGCTTAATATGGGGTTAAGTTTTGGAATCCAATAATACGGGAGGTGGAGAAATGGACAAGAATCTGCGTATCGGCCGGCCGGTGCGTATAACCAGTATTTCCTTCGGCAACGGTTATACCGTTGATGAAATACAGCGTGTTATGGAGGCCGAGGGAGAAAAGGGAACCGATCTTATCATCCTGCCGGAGACCTGGACCGGGACGGAACTGGAGGAGCCTGGCAGCCCGGCAGTGCGAATGTGTTCCGCTATAGCTGCAAGATACCGGACCTATGTAGTCTGTCCCGTGTTTTTAAGGGATGAGCAGGGAAGACGCTGGAATACGGTAATATTCCTGGATCGCCAGGGAAATTCGGTATTTTCCTATCGAAAGTATTACCCGTATTGGAGTGAATTTGATCTTACAC
>LFSE01000108.1 GCA_001513075.1 Clostridiales bacterium DTU074
CCGAGGCATGAGCTTTGGCTCAACTTATTTTTCTTTTTACACCATTATATAGACTTAATCCCATTAAAGCATCAATTAATTTTGTATTATAATAGTACTAACCAAACCATAATTTCTTCCACTATATAAATGAAAGTTTTCAAAATGGAAACCAGGAGGCATGATTTTGGAACAGAAGGAACTTCATAAGATAATTGAACAGTCGGCAAAAACCATTTTTTCTTACTGCCTTTCCCGCACAAATTCAAAAACAGAAGCAGAAGATTTATCTCAGGATATACTCGTAGAGCTTATGAATTCATCATGCAATTTGCGTGATTAAAAGGCATTTTATGGATTTATGTGGTCGGTAGCAAGAAACGTATACAAAAACTGGTGCAAAAAGAAGGGCAAATACTTTTATGAACTGGATGAACAGCTCCCGGAAAATGATGATTCCATTGAGGTATTACTCGAAAAAAACACTGAATTATCGCTGCTGCGGCGAGAATTATCTCTTTTATCAGAAAAGTACCGTAAAGCAACTGTTTTCTATTACTTTGAAGGACTGTCTGTTCCAAAGATCTCTGCCAAAATGAATGTTTCCGAAAGTATGGTTAAATACCTGGTATTTAAATCAAGAAAATTATTGAAAGAAGGGATGGAGATGGACAGAAATTATGGTGAGCAAAGTTATAATCCAAAGAGTTTGATGCTACTCTATTGGGGAAACGGTCCAAACAATTATTATGATCTATGTAAAAGAAAAATACCTCAGAATATCCTGATGGCATGCTACAATGATGCCCTTACAGTTGAGGAAATCAGTTTACAGACTGGTGTACCGGTGGCTTACTTAGAAGATGATATCGTCATATTGGTTGAGAATGATGTATTAATGCGGAAAGGCAATAGGTATTTAACCAATGTAGTAATTTTACAAAAGAATTTACACAAGAAGTAAACCAAAAAGCATCAAATTTGCAAAAAGAAATTGCCAACTGTGTAATGAATGCAATAAATGATAAAGAAAAAGAAGTAAGATCTCTGAATTTCCATGGAAGTGATATGGACAATAATACTTTTCACTGGCAAATGACTTGCTTTATCCTATATCAAGCTATTGTAGAGAAATTACAAGGTAATATACAGATTGTTTTTCCAAAAACCAAAACCGGAACAAATGCTTTTGTCTGGGGCTGTGAAATTTTTGAAAATGATAATTGGAGCGATGGTTTCGGCTTTGGGATTTCAAATATTAACAGCCGTAAAGGCGACTATATTGAATTTATGGATTTTCCAATTAATGCTCAACCTATGGTACATCTCTATTTTAGCAGTAACATCGCTGCTGCGAATGTATACTTTGACATAGCAAACGGAAAACAGGATGGATTTTCGGAGAATGATCTTGAGCTGATTGCTCAAATGCTTCAAAAGGGATATTTGAAGAAAAACAATAACAAACTTGTTATAAACTGTCCTATTTTTTGTAAAGAACAGTTTGAATATTTAGTGAAAATTTTCGATAATGTTACTACCTCGATTTGTGAAAAAACAAAATCAATGATTGGGATCATAACAGAAATATTATTAAATCACACTCCCAACTATTTGCACGAAACAGCAAAGCAACTTGCTTATCTACGTTTGTTTGAGGATGCAATATCTGCCCCCATCAGACTGCTGTACAATAATGGATTTATTGTTAAGCAACCAGAAAGCGAAATGCTGCCAACAACCTACATTAGAAAAGCATAACAAAATAAGCAAAGGGCAGTTGGTTTATCAACTGCCCTTATTTTGTCTGGTGGAGGCGAGGGGACACATTCTTCCACTGTTTCCAGTGGTGCTGACTATGTCTTGAACTCCATACTGAGTTCCCCGGCGTATTATGAAAGCCATATTATAGTTTCCAGCTTCCATCCTAGTACTTCATGTCCGATACATATAATCTAATATCACACATCGGATTTAGAAGCCTATGAGTCGATACAGGGCTGTTGGATTTCTCCACATACCCCTCGGCGTTACCGTCGGCTTTACGTTACGGCTTCACCGATTAAGCCGGGTTTTCACTTGCAGATCGCTCTGCAAGGCGACTCTTTTTGAATCGAACCCCTGTCCGAAGATATCTCAACGAAAGCTTCTCCGAGCGCAGTCAGTGTTTTAACATTCCCTCCACCGGACTCCCACTGACAGGATTCCGGTTTTGGTAGCTTCATAAATATCCGGCCTGCCGCAAAGCTTAGGCAGGTTCGTTCCCCACTGAGTCGGCGCCCAGCACCTGCAGCGTGGGCACTACAGGGTGGACGTTAGCTGCTTATTAAGCAGCTAAGGCTAATTGTGCGTCGTCTGCACTTATTTTTAATTCCAGGTTGTTTACGCGGCCCCGGAGTCCGCGGCTCGCTTCTCTCGTCTCGACTATCCCCGTCGAAACCTGTACGCCCCCATGATGTATATCGTGTTATTATTATATGCCATCATCTGGCTATATTTGCGTATAAGTGCGTACTTCATTATTTAATTTAATGCGATTTACTACTCTCACTTAACATTGTTTACGGCTTACTGCTTCCCACCTCTAATGATATCCTGCACCGCAGACCAAGCCATATTTTTATGCTGTCTGCCCATCATGCCTATATCCTCTGGCGCTCGCGAAAGGCCCTTTCCATTGCCCTCTCCGCATCTCGTCGAGCAATGCTTTCACGCTTATCGTAAATCTTTTTGCCCCTTGCGACCGCCAGCTCGATCTTTACCAAACCCCTTTTCAAATAAACTTTAGTGGGAACAAGGGTATATCCCCTTTGCTGTACATAACCGGTAAGCTTGTTTATCTCCCTGCGATTGAGCAGCAGCTTCCGTGTCCTTAACGGATCTCTGTTGAATATATTGCCCTTCTCATAGGGGCTTATATGCATATTGTAGAGATAAACCTCACCATCCTTAATGCTAGCATAGCTATCTCGGATGTTGACCTTGCCTAAGCGTATTGATTTAACTTCGGTCCCGACCAAAACAATACCGGCTTCATAAGTTTCTTCAATGAAATAGTCATGCCTGGCCTTCTTATTCTGGGCAATTACTTTGATACCTTCCTCAGCCATTAACTTAACACCTACTATGTGACAAAATAACCCTACCTGCACTGGCAATTCAGAACAAATAGGGTTTGATTCTCTATCGTCCTTTGGCAAACTATCTTCATCATCAAGCGCACCCGATACCCACCTACACAGGTCAATAACCTGCGCTGCTTAATTCGATTAAATTGCATATAAAGGATACCATATGTATAAAGCCGTGTCAAGACATGTCAAGACAAATATTTGAGCCGGAAAACACCTGGTCTGATGAAAAGGATGTGCGGGAATAGCAAAACCGTTTGACAAACTTTTTGGCTTATAATAAACTATATATGCTGTTTTTTCAATAGCTCACCCCTGTGGATTAGACAGCAGTTCTGAGTTCGTCTCAGGCTTTTATTTATATAAAAAGGCGAACATAATAGCATTCAGAAGGTTCACCGCTGAATATCCATGGAACAAGCATGGAGGAAACTGATATAAAGCACACCAAATTAGATATAGTTATTGCAAACAATACAGTAGAGGATGATGATAATGAACAAAAAGGCACTCAAGGCCAATGTACTGCTTCTTCTTACATCTATGATATGGGGATTCGCTTTCATAGCCCAAAGGGTAGGGATCAAATATGTCGGTTCTCTTACCTTTAATGGAATCAGATTTGCACTGGGCTCCATATCGCTCATACCGTTGGTTCTGTTTTCCGAATATAAAGCAAAAAATGGAGGATCAATAAATTTTAAATCCGAAGACAGCAAGCCTTTTGAAGTAATCAAAGCGGGCACCATAATTGGACTTATGCTCTTCGCCGGGGTAACGCTACAGCAGCTTGGCCTGAAGGAGACCACAGCAGGCAAAGCTGCATTCATTACCGGCTTTTATCTCATCCTTGTTCCCCTTTTCGGCATTTTCTTTAAACAAAAAATAAATGCAAGCACGTGGATAGCGGGAGTTGTTTCACTTGCCGGCCTATATCTTATAAGCATTAATGAAGATTTTTCCATTGCAAGGGGAGACCTGTTGGTGTTTTTGGGCTCCTTTTTCTGGGCCGGACATATATTGTTTATCGATAGATTCAACCGGAAGTATGAGCCTCTTAAACTGTCTCTAGTTCAATATATATTCTGTTCATTGCTGAGCTTGATCCTTGCTCTTGTATTTGAAGATATAACCATCGACGGCATTGTTCAAGCAGCTGTACCTATATTGTACGGTGGAATAGCATCGGTGGGCATTGCATACACCTTACAGATATATGGGCAAAAGTATGCCCGTCCTTCCCATGCAGCAATCCTACTTAGCCTGGAGTCAGTATTTGCTGCTATCGGGGAATTTTTGATCCTTGGCGAAACAATGAGCCTCAGGGCTTATACAGGCTGCCTTCTGATGTTTGCCGGCGTCATTTCATCCCAGTTGGGAAGTATCAATGGATACCACACAAAAGCGACAAAACCTCTTTAATCTCAAGCCCACCCTTCTCTTCGCATTATCTGGATTGCTAGTCTACCAGTACAAAATCAATATTTCTTGAAGCCATATCAACACCCACAATTCTGATGCTGACCAGGTCACCCAAGCGATATACCTTGCCGGTTCTCTGTCCTATGAGACAATAATGTTTCTCGTAATATACGTAATAATCATCATCCATGGTACTTATGTGTACCAAGCCTTCCACCGTGTTTTCCAGTTCAACGTAGAGTCCATAATTGGTAACCCCGGATATTATGCCATCGAATTCCATACCTATTTTATCCAGAACAAATTCGGCTTTCTTTAAATCTTCAACCTCACGTTCCACTTCATCTGCAAGAATCTCACGCTCGGAGCAATGCTGTGCCATCTCGGGTAAAAGCCTTTCCAGATTAGCAATACGCTTTTCATTCAGGCGTTCGTTAAGCATGTCCTTAATTATCCTGTGATTTACCAGATCAGGATACCTTCTAATGGGGGAAGTAAAGTGACAGTAGTGCTGTGCAGCCAAGCCAAAGTGTCCTGTATTCTCCGGACTGTACCTGGCTTTTTGCAGGGATCTAAGCATAACCGCATTTATAATAGCCTCTTCCCGTGTACCGCGGATTTCTTCCAGAAGATGCTGAAGCGCTTTGGGATGTATGCGCCCTCCAATGCCCTTTAGGTGATACCCAAAATTGTGTATGAATTCATTAAATTCCAGCATCTTCTCAACATCGGGTTCCTCGTGTATGCGGTACATAAAAGGTAAGTTCCTCCAGAACACATGCTGGGCTATGGTTTCATTGCATATAAGCATAAACTCCTCAATCATGCGCTCTCCTATTCCACGATTGTACAGCCTGACATCCGTCACCTTGCCCCGAGCATCCAGAGTTATTTTTGATTCGTTCAGATCAAAATCGAGGCTGCCCCTCTTCATTCTGCGCTTGTGCAGTATGCGACACAGACGCTCCATGTTCTTCAAATCTGCTATAAAATCGGCATACTCGGCCATCAGGTCCTCATCCTCATCTTCAAGGATCCTGTTGACCTCTTCATATATCATACGCTTTTTGCTTCGAATAACGCTTTCATATATCTGGTAATCAAGCACCCTGCCTTCCTCATCGATCTCCATTATCACCGATAAAGTAAGGCGATCCACGTCAGGATTAAGGCTGCATATACCATTGGACAACTCAGGTGGCAGCATGGTAATAACCCTGTCAACAAGATATACGCTTGTCCCCCGGGCCAACGCTTCTTCATCCAAAGGTGTCCCCTCTTTCACATAATGGCTTACATCTGCAATGTGAACACCTAACAGAAAATGGCCGTCCTCGGCAATTTCAAGGGACACGGCATCATCAAAGTCCTTAGCATCGGCTCCGTCAATTGTAAAGGTCTGCATATGCCGTAAATCTTTACGCCCCGATTTATCCTGTTCCGACACTGTTTGCTCAATCTGGGCAGCTGCCGCCTCAACTTTCGGCAGAAATTTTTCAGGCAGCTTATACTGTCGTATAATTGACAGGACATCGGTCCCGGCCTCATCCTTATGCCCCAAAACCTCAATAATCCGCCCCTGGGGATTTCTCCTGTATTCCGGCCATTTGTTAATCTCAACGACCACCTTATAACCCGTCTTTACCTGGCTTCTATCAAAAACAGGAATAAATACATCCTTTCCAATTCTGGGGTCATCCGGAACAACAAAACCATGACGACCGTTGCCATTGCTTTCAAATGTTCCAACAAGGGTTTTATTTGCCCGTTCCAGTATCTTATACACTTCCCCTTCATTGGAGGGATAACCGTATGTCCCTCGGTGCAACAGGCGGGCTATAACCCTATCATTGTGCATAGCACCATTCATATTCTCAGCTGATATATAAATATCCTCCTGCTTGGGATCATCGGGTATGAGAAAACCAAACCCCCTCGCATTGCCTTGTATCCTTCCAATAATGTATCCTAAACTCTCAGGAAGAGCATATTTTTTCTTCTTGGTCTGGATAACTTGCCCATCCTTCACCATTTCATCCAAAATAGACTGAAATATCACCTTTTCACCAGGGGAAATGTCCATGAGATCCATCAACTGTTCAATGTACATGGGAGGCTGATTGCTATTTCCCAAAACATCGAGTATCCTTTCCTTTATATTCAAACTTGTATCCTCCTCAATAAAATATCCTATGTATCTATAGCCCTAATTCACCGGCTATGCTTTGCATGGCATCGATTGATAAGCCAATAAACTCCTCGAGAGTAAGTCCCAGCTCCTCACAGCTGTTTATCTGTTCCCTGGAAGCACCCCGGGCAAAGGATTTCTCCTTATATTTTTTCAGCACAAACTCAGTATCCACATCGGCCAGCTTTTTACTGGGTTTGACCAGAGCTGCCGCCACAATCAATCCCGTCACGGGGTCGGCTGCATACAGCGCCTTATCCAGCCTGGTAACCCTTTCATAGCCTAAGGCTTCATTATGTGCCCTGACGGCATTTACTATTTCCTCATCCAACCCTGTCTCAGCAAGCATCTGCGCCCCCAACAGTCCGTGCTGGGAAGGGTTATCGGCAGTCTTTTCATAATCAATATCATGTATAAGCCCAACCAAGCCCCATTTGTCCTCAGGTTCTCCAAACCTCCTTGCCAATTCCCGCATAACCGCCTCGACGGCCAATGCATGTTTCACCAAATTTTTATTCTTTATATTCTCTCTCACCATTTTCAGAGCGTCTTCCCTTGTCATCTCTACATCCTCCCAACATATCTATTTTTTTCTAATAATTGTTTTATTAGACCTTTTATTATAATTAGCCAAATATACTTGGAAATATACAGCATTATAGAATCATTTTATCCCGTCGGTAACATCACACAGCCACTTTATCCATTAAGGAACATCAAAAACCTTTTAAACATTCGGCAATTCGGCACCATGAGATGAAACGCCCATATCTCCTGTATATTAAAGCATAATTCCAATGAATCCCTATAATAGAAAAAACGACCGTTGGGTCGTTTTCGTTCATTATGTTTATCGTCTGCATTAATCCAATATAGCCAAAAGTACAGCTATTACAATAAATACTACGGCAGATAGCTTTGTGAGCAACTGGAGCTTGCCTTCAAAACTTCTTGCCTTGTGCTTCCCGAAAAAGGTCTCAGCTCCACCCGCGATAGCACCTGACAGACCAGCTTTTTTACCGGATTGAAGCAACACGACCACGATTAGAAACAATTCGGCAATAACAAGCAGCACGGTAAGTATGATCTTGAGAACAGCCACAGAAATTCCTCCCTCCTATGGATGACGGGACTATTTTATCATACCTGCAGAGGAAAATCAAGGCGAAAAATTACAGGGTTCACGGCGAAAGCGTGAACCCCCTTCTTTGAAAATAGTATTTAGCCTTATTGAACCATAACCAAATATTTTGAAAAAATTAGCGCATACGAAAATCCAGATGTACCGGTGGTTTGCATTCTTTCTTTACCTGTTCAAGCAGGGCATCGTCAAGTTCTACTCCCATCTGTCGTGCCTGCTTCATGGCCGTCATGCGGAACCAAAGATCAGTCAGTTTAGTCTCGCCCTCACGTACATCAGCTACTTCAATATTATCATTTAGCATTTTCTCTGCCCGCTCAATATCTCCTGCACCCAGCAGCCCTTCGATCAGCAGCAATTTGATCCTGCCAAAAGCACGTACATCTTCGGGAAGATTATCGTACAAACGAACGACTTCCCGTGATTTACCAATTTTATTCAGTATCTGGAAGGCTTCCTTAACAATACTACGCTCAGGTAGCATATTTACAGCCTGGATGTATAAATCTGCAGCACCTTCCATATCTCCTGCAACCTCCCGAAGCACCGCCTTGCAGCGCAGTGCCCAAGGATTAACCGCACACTGGATGGATTTGTCAAACGCGGCTTCCGCGTCCTTTAATCTTTCGGCATAGGCCAGCATTACACCATATTGATAATAGCCGTACCAGTGACTGCTATGCCCGTTTTCAATGGACCTGGCCAATACTTGTTCCCACTCCTCGCCTACCTGATAACTGCCAGGTTCCTCCAATATCTCCGGACAGGGCAGAGCTCCCTCCCGTATTAGATGAATCCACGGCAATTCCCTCTGACCCAGGCTGGATTCCGGAAAACAGAGGCCTCCATCCCGAAATCTATCCCCCAGTAGTTCCTTTTGTACAAAAGCCCAACCGGAGCCAATCTTTCTTATTTCGCCCCGTCGTCCATCCAGTTCCTGCTGAACTCTTTGATGCATCTCTTCTACCTTTATCCGCGGACATGCTTGCTCCAATTCTCTTTCCAGTGCTCCTACGGCCTGGTGCCAATCATCTCCGTGGACTATCGCAGCTTCTGCAGCAATAGGCCCATATGCCTCCATCCAGCTCAGGACTGCACCGCCTTTCATGGGAAGATGCTCCAGCTGCGTCCGTGCAAGGCCAGCCTGAATTTCCAGATATGCACAGCCGGGTTTTGCCAGAAATGCCTGCCAATTTCGTCCACCCGTTCCCATCCCCCACACAAATAGCTTGCGACCTATCAAATGGTCAGTAGAAGTCTGGACCAATCCATATCCATCCCCGTCTACTGCAGCAATCCACCGCCTCTGTCCCGGCGGCAGATCAAAGAAGAAGTCCATCGAATGGGGCAATTGGGTAGGACGGCTGATATCCCAGTGCAGTGTCTCTGATTGTTTAACCCCTCCATTCATCCGGTCTTCCCGAATCGTCATATACGGGATCGGCACTTTTCTCATCATTTTACTATATCCCCACCAATAAGCCCTGTCTGCCGGAACAAGAACTCTGACGTCCTCCCGTTCATCAACTGCTATATTGCTCCACCAATAAACCGCAGTGTCCCTATCCGAAGCGTTATCAATTCGCACCCGGACAAACAGATACCTGGAATCCTTCGGCAGCATGGCTTCCACACGAAAGATCAAGCGGCGCACCCGCTCATACTCATACATCCGGAGAACCGGCGTCCCATCCTCCAACTCCAACTCCTCAACAAACACCCGATCTACCGTAAAGGGCGTATGACCGATAATGCCGATATTCCATTCCACGCCACCTGAAACCCATGCATTTCGCAGTGCCAGATTGCACGGTTGAAAGACCGGATTGCGGTGCAGCAGCTCCCGCCCCGTCGTCTTATCAATCAACGACCAAAGCCGCCCTCCCAGCTCCGGCAAGAAGGTGGCACGGATAAAATCGTTCTCCAGGACGGCAGCATCCCAGGATCGCTGTTTCTTTTTTCGATCATATCCGTCCTGCAGTAAATACGGCAATATGCTTTTTACCTGTCCCCAGCCCATATACCGTGCTTCTTCCGGTGTAATCGTTTTCTCGTCTATTGCAATGGAAGCGTGCTGATCCCCAACGCTACGAAGATCGGGCAAGGGATTGAGTTTGCCCAACGCTGCCGAAGGCATTTCGTATTTTGCAAAAGTAAGCTTGGACATTATGTGTCACTTCCTTTTTTTATATTGGAAAAAGAAGGCTCAGGTATAACCAAACCTGGACGAGCAAACTTTTTGTTCATACATATATTCTTTTAGCCCCTGCTGTGTCTTCAGCTTACTGATATTCCTGCTTGGTATACTGCTCGCTTTTCTTCATCAACTTAATTTTTTACCTCTTTCCCCTTTATGTTCACCCAAATATTATTCTACCTAATTAAGATAATTTGTCCAATAATTAAGCAGATAAAGAAATGAGTTGTTTGCTGTCCGCCTATCAATCGCCTATCAATCCTTTTCCTAGGATATACAGTTATCGTACTATAATGTTGCCAAGATAATACCAACCATCATTCTGTCGTCCTTCGATTGCAAGCTGAACCTTTGCTTCAAAGGATATCGGATCAACAATTGCCAGTTCCAGCTTATAGATCCCCTGTGGCATATCCCAAGGTATAAAAATCCTATCGTTAAAAAGAATATCCCCCGGCAGCCAGCTTCGTATATCAGCATCGGTCAGCGCCATATAAGTCTTGTTCTCATTTTTCAGTCGAATAGCTAACGGAAAACGCTTATAGCAAGGGGCAACTCCAAGATTCTCCCACCAGGATTGAAACTCCAGCTTTCCTCCGGGCATTACCATTTCAGGATATTCAAACCTCCGCAGAGCAAACCGATAGCCCATTTTCTTCAGCCATCGCTCTATATTGGGTTCCCATTCTTTCGGTATTGGAGAAGATTTGGCATTAAAAGAAGAAATATGCCATTTCAGAGATTGTTCGATAATATAGTCTATGTCCCATCCCATATCCAGCCAATGTTTTACAACCCAGCATACCTCAAAGGATACAGGGGCTTTCTTCCAGGCATCCTGCATACCGCCCTCAATCATTCTTTGGGGGTAGATATCCGTCATATGATGCCAGACACCCATATCACCCAGACAATCAGCTCTCCAGCCAACATTAGCCCTTGAATTAGCATAGGCATGAGTTTTTGGATCACTGATGAGTATCAAAAGTGGCGTCCGCCTAAAAGATTCTACATAAGCATCAATTAATGCTTCCCTGGTGTGTTGGCTTAAAAGATGTGATCCGGCTCCTTCTCCCCATGGACCTACGATTGACATATCCACAGACTCCAAGTCCGGATGCCCGTCATACCGTTCACCCAGCTTTCGTATCAATCCTCCGAAATACTCAACATATCGAGGATCTTCTGGATCCACTCTCCATCTTGCATCTGCATATCTCTTTTCCTCACCCACCATTTCCCGATACCAATCGGGTACATCCGTATCCTTAGTTTCTGTCCCATACGGCGCCAAGCGGAACATGAGGGTCTGTTGCCTTTCATGAGCCGTTTTTAAAGCCTTGTCAATCATGGCCCAATTGTACTTGCCCTTTTCCGGCTCAAGATATCTCCAGTAAACCCGGAAATATGCAATGGAAGTCATGGGGTAACCCTCAACTTTAAGATTTCCATTAAACTCCTGATATTCAATCGGAAAACCTTCCGTCCATTCTTTGCCCGGATTCAGCTTATCTCCGTTAAATCTCTGGAATGTCATAAAACCAATACCTGGATTAACAAGAACATCATCGATGACATTCGGCCTTACTACCACCGTTTTTTCAGTATTCATGGTTATATTCAACACCTCCAGGCGGAGAGGATAATATGTGAAATAAAGCTCTCCCCATAATTAATTTAAAATAAAAAACAAATTGTAATACATGTTCATGGTTTGGCATCAGAACGGCCGTTCCAGCTTACGCACGCAGAACATAAGTGTTTCACCCATCCTCATGTCCACATCAATGCGTGATACATTGTTTCCATAATACCGTTTCTCGTAGACTTCATACGGGCTGCAGGGCTGTTTAAAGTAAATGGTTCGACGGCCGGTATCCTTAGCATGTATAGCGACAAAATTTTCATTAGCATAAAGACAGTCATCACTATGGGTATACAAGTGACAGCCGGAATACTCCGCCAATGATGCCAAAAGTTCAGAACGAAGAATTTGTGCTGCACAATATACGCTGGTAAAACCTTTATACCTCTTCATTCCAAATGCAACTTTGCCATTTATACAGTAATGTCCAAGCACCTCTGCTTCCGGATCGTCAATATAGAAGCATGGATTGACAAAAGGTGGAGTGATTACCGTTCCAAGCCAGACATTGGAATGCACATCACGATCAATATAACCGTATCGCCGGTGAATATCACCATATCGCAGCGCTGGATGTCCGGCTACTATTTTGAATCGGGGAGAACATGTGTTATCTATTCGCCCAATACGGAATCCAGTTAATTCTTCTATATAAGAATTATCCATTTTTATATCCCTGTCGGGATTTATAAAGCCAGGCGCATATAACCAAACAACAGTTGCACCGTTACGTGCCGCTTTCCTATGTATTACCTCCCGTTCATGATCTGATAAAGCGAAAGTATTAATCATAAGGTAAAGTTTATAGTCAGGCATATCATCGCGAGCCATATCATTATGAAAATAATAATCAACAGGCGCACCAATCCTCGCCAAATCAGAGGTTCGATAATAATCAAGCATTAAGGAATTGGTTGCAATTGATACGTAATGGATACTCTCCTGGTCGTATATCAATGCAATTTCATTCTTCTTTGTACGATCAAACTGATACGCCACATGGGCAATTTCCTGTTGCCGTTTGAACAAGTCATAGATTTGGTCATCCATGTACCGTCCGCTTTCCAAAAACTGATCAAACCACCATGCAAAAGTGTCCTCACAAATATTGCGCGCAAAATCCCGCTTTAGAGTATCAATAGTATCAGTAATGGTATACAAACCCATTGAATCCCTGTAAAAATCATTATCCAGATGTGTACGGCTATCTTCCTCTGCTACAAAAATTTGATTGCGCAATCGGAAAGAATCCTGCATCTCACGCTGAGCAACGTACCCACCCGGTTCCCGGTTGTTATAAACACCGGGAGCTGCAAGAAAATCCACGTATCCGGAATCAAGAATAGCAAGTGTTGCACCTGCAGTAGATGCACTGTAGAAATCCGTGCATCCATAAGAGCCATAAAAAGCACCGACTAATTTTCCTGGATAACGTTCCTTTATAACTTTGGCAAAATGGATAATGGTGTTGGCCGTTCCCCGATGCCATGCTTGATAGAAATCGGCCACAGCAGGATATCGATTTGCATTAAGGAAAACACCTAGATTTCCTTCATAGTTTGGATTCATTTCTATTTTTTTGCCGATGGTCCGATCGGCACTTTCATAATAAAGCAAAGCATCGAGTATCTTATCGTCAATACGAATATATTTTCGCTCTTCCAGTGTTGGAATATAAGGTTTATCGAAAGAAGCTGCAGGATCATTCCACGCTTTTCGCAAAGCTTCCTCTGTACCATATTTTTCTTTCAAGATGCGGGTGTATTCTTTTCTAAATGCAGGACTGAAGTCAGCATATAATCCCTTGTCCCAAATCTCCAGCGGGTTAACAGGATACCATTCCGATGTACCACCAGCTGCAAGAAAATAACCTATAATACGGTCAGCAAAAGGTAAGGTGTCAACTTCATCGCAAAATTCCTGCAATGCCTTGGTTCCATCTTGCCGCCATGCTTCCGAGCAAAGGGAGTACATTCCGGGAAGCACATCACGGTGTACTTCGGAAACCAGAATTGCGGGTTGGTGGGAACCATCATTGTATTGCATAACATCCTCACCTATATGGCTCTCTACCCAGTCAACCGGCGGATGCATACCGATACGTACAATGATGTATGCATCGGGAACTGCTTTCAATAAATTTTCTGCATCTTGTTTGAATTTATCAAAACCTGAAAGCTCTTTTTGGTGAACCCCATTCTCATCCACCCACTCTCTGCCCGGACGCAACCAGCGAGTGTTGGCCATAATAAAGTATATTTTAATACCCGCTTCTCCCAAGGCTTTCAAATAGTCGTGTTTTAAAATTCGCGTCGTCATACCCATAGGTGGATAAGGTTTACCGTCGATCATTATTGTAGGTTGCCCGTTGTATTTTTTGATTTGTGCGTAACTCACTTTTAATCATCCTCTCCTTAATTATTGCTTTACGGAGCCAATAACAATACCTTTAATAAAAAATTTCTGGAGAAATGGATAAACAATGAGTATAGGGACGATAGAAAGAAAAAGCTGGGCAGATCTCATCGTTTTTTCGTGAAGCGCCACCAATTTTTCCAATTGTTCGGGGGTCATGTTGGTTATGTTTCTGTTATTATTCAATATTTGAGTAGCAAGGTAGGTTGCCATTGGATAATTGGAAGGTGAATTCATATAAAACATTCCATCAAACCAGGCATTCCAATGCCCTATTATGCAAAAGAGCAAAAGTGAAGCCAAACTTGGCAAGGACATTGGTAAATATATTTGAAAGAGAATACGCCAATGAGAAGCACCATCTATGGCTGCTGCTTCTTCTACTGCCGAAGGTAATCCCCGGAAAAAATTCATCATGATAATTATATGCCATACATTAACAGCAGCGGGAAAAATGAGAGCCCAAAAAGTGTCAAGCAGCTTTAGCTGTCTTATAACCATATAGGTAGGGATTAATCCTCCTCCAATAAACATGGTAACAGCGAAGAAAACCATGTATACATTTCTCCATGCAAATTTTTCCGATGATCTGGACAAGGGATAAGCGGTCAGAACTATCAAAGTCATATTGACTAAAGAACCTATCACTACTCTCCAGAAAGAAATATTGACCGAGCGGAAAAAATCGGCCTTTCTCATTAGATAAGCATAAGCATCCCAGGAAAAGTCAACTGGGAAAAAGCTGACTTTCCCTGCCGCAGCAGCCGTAGAGCTGGACAGGGATAGAGAAAATACGTGAAGAATCGGAAAAATATAAGTAATCGACAATAAAGCCAGCAGAGTATAATTGAATATATTAAAGATAAGCCGTGATTTGCTCTCTCTTATTTTCGTTCTTTCCTTATTTTTCATATCTTATGCGGTTCACCCCCTAAAATACACGATATTCTGTGGTTTTGTAAGCTAACCAATAGGAGGCACCTACAAAAACCATGGAGACAACTGACTTGAATAAACCCGCTGCAGCCGCTGCAGAATATTGGGTTGAAACAATACCGAGGCGGTAAACAAATGTATCAATTATATCCACCGTCTTTTCAACTATAGGATTGTACATTATGAATATCTGCTCAAACCCGGCATTTAAAATTCCTCCAAGTCCCAAAATCGTAAGCAATACGATCATAGAAGCTATACTGGGCAACGTAATCTTGGTCAACTGTTTAAAACGTCCTGCCCCGTCTACTACAGCAGCTTCATATAATGTTGGATCAATATTTGTTATAGCTGCTAAAAAAAGCACCGTATTATACCCAATATTTTTCCAGACATCAGAAGCAATGATAATTGGCCGAAACCAGGCATTGCTAATCAAAAAGGCAATAGGTTCTCCACCTAAAGCGGCAATTAAATTGTTAATAGCGCCGTCATAAGAGAAAATTTCAATAACCATGCCGCCTAAAATTGCCCATGAGAAGAAATAGGGAATAAATATTATTGTTTGAACAAATCGCTTGAATTTATTACCGATTAGTTCATTAAGCAGTAATGATAGTGTCAGGGGTACTATAATATTCAGTATAATTTTAAAAAAAGCAATAATAAAGGTATTTCTGCATGCAATCCAAAAACTTGGAATGGTAAATATATATCGAAATTGCTCAAAACCTACCCATTCTGACTTTGTAAAACCCAGCAATGGCTTGAAATTCTGAAAAGCCATTACTATGCCAAACAATGGAAGATAGTAAAAAATAAACGTAAAGACAACAGCTGGAATCAGCATAATATGCAGAGCATCAGTTCGATTAAGCTTTGCACGTTTCTTTCGAATTTCTTTCGAGCTATAAACCATATCTGTCGGCCTCCTTATAAAAATACCCGAAAAAGGGGGCAGATTGTTTCTGCTCCCTTTTTGGGTCGTTTGAACCTACTTATTATTCTTATACCATTCATTAACTTCGCGCGCTATATCGTCCCCGCCTAATTTTTTCCACTCAGAAACATATTTATCAAAATCGCTGATGGGTGTTTCGCCCATAATCATACTCAGGAAGGTAGTATCACGGTATTTATCCATTTCGCCTTGTTTGGTAATCATTGATGGCGTAGTAATATAGACCTCATCATATTTCTTCTCAGCATTGGTATAAAGCTCAAACATCTTGGCAACGCCACCATTGGGATCGAGTCGGCTTAAGTAACGGCCCCAGGAAATTGCATCTTCTGTGCCGTCCATATGCTTTAAATATGCACTCCAGGATCCCCAGAACTCGTTGTTGTTAGGTGCTTCCTCCGGGTCGATAGTGGTGATACCTGCTTCCCTCTTGGCAGCGACAAATTCATAATTCTCTATCAATGAACTGGGACAATAAGTACGATAAGGCAGCCAAAGATATACATGGGAGTCCTTTTCGAGAATTTGTTCTTCAGTTGCATTTTCCAGCCATTCAGGGTTAGATGTCATTTTTTCATATTCCAGGGACCAGTTCATCATTTTGAAAACAGCTTCCGGATACTTGAAATCCTTGCTTACTGCAACAAAATTGTTAACCGGATAGCGGGGTACCAAAATTGTTGGCAGGTTCCCATCCTTTGACAAGGTTGGCCCAACAACCCAGTCAGCATCCGGATCATTTTTCTTGTGTTCGTTTAAAGGCCAGTTGGGAATCCACCACGATCCCAGAACGATAGCATATTTGCCTGCAACAATATCAGCAACAACTGACGAATCGGCTGTCCACACATCCAGGGCTGCAAAATCTTTTGCAAAGTAACCCTTCTTGTACCATTCATTAAGCTTGGTAAGCGATTCTTTTAATTCGGGCTGAATACCTGCATATACCAGATTGCCACTTCCATCATCAAACCAGCCCCATGCCCAGCTCTCATACGCATGGAATACGGGGCTGAAATCAGCCAATCCGGAACCATAATAGTGTTTGTTAGCCGGAAAAACCGGATCGCCTGTCTTGCCATTGCCATCCAAATCCATCGTAAGAAGTTTATCACAAAGTGCCTCAAATTCTTCAACGGTTTTTGGCAGTTGATCATAATCGGTAATACCTGCTTCTTTAAGCTTATTCATATCATAATAAATCTGACTTGTTACTTGTCCGGGATAAGTTGCCATTGGAAGGCCATATAGTTTACCGTCACGAACTCCTGCGTTGATTAACTGGCCATCAAAATCAACTACTTTCTTAATACTTTCGTTTGCATATTTATTATAGGCGTCTGTAAGATCTCCCAAAGCACCTTGAGAACAAAGGTCTTCAAATTGATTCGGCGAAAGCATCATAACATCTGGCAAGTTACCTGCAGCAAGTTCTGCAGCAAACTTAGCTTCGTACTGATCGGTGTTTACGATCCAGAGATACTCCAATTCGATGTTAAACAATTCCTTAAATTTCTTTACAGCCGTTGCCGTCTCTGGTGTGACGCTATCAGGTGTGTCAGGATTCTCGGAATCTCTGTACCCAAGAACAATTCTGATTTTAACAGGTTCAGGATACTTTTCATGGAGCAATTCATCAGGTGTTTTTTCTGCTTCCGAAGCGGTATCCGAACTATCATCCTTTTCGCTACCGGATGTATCAGATGATGAAGAATCAGTAGAATCACCAACATCTGTGCTGCCGGGTTTAGAAGAGCAGCCAAATAACAGAGCTATACAAAGGATTACTACCAAAAAAAGAGCAACAGGTCTTCTCATAATATTCCCCCTTTTCAATTTTCTGGAACTCCGGTGGAGCCTATATTGTATCGGCTCATTAATAGTTCCTTGTGTTTGTGATTATAGATGTTTTGTATTAAACATAACAGGTCCATATGTATCAAAAAACGGTACAATAGTACACAATATATTCACTGACGGGAGATCTGTTTGCACTTGTGCAATCTGAATTGGATAGGTGAATAGCTGGTACATTCCCTAAAAACCCTACGAAAATATCTCTCATTTGGATAGCCAACTTGTTCAGCTACCCACGCAATGGGTTGATCCGTTTCCATCAGTAGTTTTTTGGCATATTCTATTCGTAATTGTTTAATGTAATCAACAAACGACTTACCCGTTATTATCCTGAAATAATAGCAAAAACGGCTTTTACTCATAGCTGTTATATTAAGGAGATGCGTTAATGATATATCTTCCAAATAGTGTTCATTAATGTATGAGATTGCTTTTTGTATTGCATATTTGGGGCTGTCTTCCGGGTAGATATAAGGTATGGTACGGGACCGAAGATCGTCCAACCAGCTACGCCATTGATACCACCAGGCTAATTTTTGAGTTCCGTTGAAGTAATCAGTAGGTTTTAAATTAAGATATGGCATGCAGGTCAAAAATGCCTGATAAAATAATACAATAATTTCTTCCTTGGTCATCTGCATATCGGGTATCTCATCCATCAGCTTTTTATAGAGAGAAGAATCCAATAACCAATCAGCTTCCATAAAAAATGATGCAATTTCGTCCCTCCTGCTGATTGTATACGGGCTTATTATACATGGGTTTAACTTCGATATATTAAAATCATAGATAAATTTTTCCGGCATAAAATCGTAAAAAAGATGCCGATTTACATATTCTTGAACACAGGCTGTTAATTGTCGAAAAGTCATTCCCAACGCACCTGAAATACGAAGCAATATCACATTTTGCTGCGGGAAATCATACATATCCGAAGGCACCAGCCAAATACCTTCTGATAGCTTGCGAAACTCTGATGTGACAGACAAAGTTTCAGGAACTAGTTCCAGCACAACAGATATCCTGTCAGTAACGCAACACTCTTCGCCAGGGACATTAGAAAGCCGTTTTATAATGTTCTGAATGATAACACCCAGGTTCTCTTTTTCTATTTGGGTTTTAGTGATATAATCCACTGCACCAATACGCATAGCCTGTTGAATAAACTCGAAATTCTTATGCATGGTTATAACAACTATGTGAACCTTTGGAAACTGTTTACGCACGGTTTTAAGAAACTCAATTCCAGATAGTCCTGGCATTGAAAGATCCGATATTATTATATCTACCTCATGCTGTGACAAAAATTGAATGGCAGCACGGCCATTTTCGGCCTCTCCCACAATTTCTATCTGATATTCAGACCAATCAATCAATTTCTTAAGTTCTATCCTAAATAATTTTTCATCATCTACTATCAGCGCTTTTAGCATAGTAACCACCCTTACAAAATGGAATTACAAGCTCTATACAATTCATATCATTTATTACACGGGCATTAAACTCATAAGTATTACGAAACTTCTCCTGCAGCATACGAATAACGTACTGAATTCCTATGCCATTGCTGGAAAGATCCTTAGCCGACCGTAGAATACGGTTTATTTTTTCTATATCCAACCGATGTCCATCATTCAGAATCTGTATGGATATTTTCCCATTGGGTACTATATTAACACGGATACATATTTTGCCTTTACCTTCCAAACCGTGGAATATAGCATTTTCTACTAAAGGCTGCAGAATAAAACGTGGCATCTCAGACTGGAGCATGGGCTCGGGAATGTTTAACTCTTTTTTATAATCCAGGTCATATTTTAACTTCTGAAGCGCTATGTAATCATCTATGGCATCAAGTTCACTCTTAATAGTAGCTATTTCATCTTTTTCCATATTGTACATCAGCAATCGGTTTAGCGAAGATACAAAGAGCTCAACATCCACATATCCCTTCCCCTTTGAATACCATTTTAGCGTGTCCAATGTATTATGAATAAAATGTGGATTAATTTTTGATAAAAATTGTTTGAGCTGCAGTTTAAATTTTTCCTGTTCCTGTTGCTGTACAGTCTGAATTAAATATATAATCCGTTTTCTCATATTTTCAAAATACTCAATGCTTTTATCGAATTCTTCAACATGAATCTTACGGATATTAGCTTCTATATCGTTGGTCATAATATTCTTCAGATTTTTCTCAAACAATAGAAAAGGTCTATTGATAGAATTCCAAATAAGACCTGAAATAATTATGCTGAAGTTAGTCGCCAAAACTGCAATTATAAAAAAACCTAGACTTAATTCACTCAGATAATGTTTATACGAATCTTTAAGAACAAAAATTTGCAGACTCCACTTCTGCGGAGATGTTATTTTATAGGGTAAGTATTGTTTACCATCAATCAATACTATATCATTACCAGTTGGCACCTCACTGCTGAAAGGTATCTTTTTTTCATCGCTGGAGTATACAACCTTTCCATAATCGGATATCACCGTATAAACTGCACCCAATCGATCCAATAATTCCGTAGAAAGATTACCAAGTTTCTTATAACCTGATTCCAGATAAAGGTATACATCCAATGTATCTGTAACCGACAACTTTCGTACCATGGAAATTACAAGATAATGCCCGACCCTTGACAGAGTTTCATGAGGACCATAAAATGTGATCTGATTCTGGCTTGACAAAAGGCAAGAAGGAGAAGGAAGCTGGGAACCGATTAATGAAGTTTGGTTAACTTTCTCAAGGCCGCCGTAATTGATATAAAGATACGTTATATTATTTATATTGGGGTTTGACGCCTCATAAATTGCTATTTGATCTCTAAGAAATTTAAGATTATTAACCTTTTGAACATCATCATTGGAAGAAAAAAATTCTCTTAGCTGACGAACTGTATTGTTATCATTTACCAACTGTTGAGACATAAATTTCATGCTATCCATTAAAGTGCACATATTGTCCATTATTTGCGTTAATTCGCTTTGAATAGCCATATTAGTCTTATTGCAATAGAGGTCATATACCTTACAAATTGTAAATATCCAGATAATTACCAATGGTAATATTGAACTAACAATCAGCAATACACGAAGCCTTATTTTAAGTGACATGCTCCGTTTCTTTTTAAACACCTTCTTTATCATAATTATGGTCCCCTCTCATGTTGGTCCCGAACCTGCGACATCTTGAGAAATAAACTGGGTTTAAAGTTAGTTTTCTAACTCAATAATATCATAAAACAAACATTTATGTATATCACCATTGACTCTGTGCTTTATGCTATTCAAAAACACGTTCTGACTTGGAACAAAGCCATATGTGCGTTTGCACCTTAATACTGTCCATATTCCAAGGCTGTATCAATCATTATCATATAATTCTCTTCTGTCACAGGAGATAATTGTGTGTTAATAGGTGCGGCGGTTGGAAGCAATACATAATTTCCTCCTTCTTTAGCCGCCCTCATACAATCAATTACTATAGCTCTCATTTCTTCAGGGTGACAATACTCAAGATCCCGAAGCTGGATATTGCCCATTAAACAAATGTCTTTTCCGTATTTCTCCTTTACTTCTGACAATGTAATATCACCCGAGGGCGGCGCTTCCAGCGGATCTATTGCATCTGCCTCCATCTCTATAATATGGGGCATTATATTTCTGACACGCCCATGGCAATGAATACGAGCATATTGCCCATAATCATGTATTAGCTGAATAATTTGCCTGTCATATTGACAAACATATTTATGGAAATACTCAGTGCTCAAATACGGTGCCGTCGCATATTCCGGCCCTACAATCCTGAAAAGAGGCCCTGCGCCTTTTTGCAACATGCTCTTTAAATAATATATCTGTAACTCAAACACTTTGTCCAATAACTTTGTAAACAAATCCTGATGAACAAAAGCTTTGATGGTAAAATCTCCAAACTCAAATAGTTCTGCTACAATACATAGGGGGTCAGCAAAATCCACCATCATAACTCCCCGATCACCTAAATATCTTTCCCGTTCTTTAATATGCGATATATCCACTTCCTTTGGATCATTTGGAATGGAAAGAAAACGTTCGATATCACTCTCATCCTTTACCAAGTGCTCTATATGCCAAACAGTATTAATATCTGCTGGCTTTCTGTCCAATTTCGTCAAATCACCCTTTGGCGTTTTGATAGTAGTCCTGATAAAAGTATCTCCGTTCTCTTCCCATTTCTCAACTTCCATATGTTCTTCCATATAAGCATCTTTCAAATAAGCTCCTATCAGATACATACAATCCGTTTTTTCCCGTATATATTCCATAAGCCTTCTGTAGGCTGGCTGTAAATTCCACCAACCATTTTCATCCCATGCTACTATCTCATATGTAGATATAGGAACTCTATCCGGTAATTGATGGTTAAGCACAGCCAATAATCTTTCTTTTGAAGTCATTGGTATTTTCACCCCCTATATATTAAAAGGCACAAATTCGCTCTTTTTCACTTGCCTTACCCTTGCATCCATATTTCCAGTATGCATATAGTATACTATATTCTCTGTTCCCCAGGCAACATACTTTGATCAACATAATGTATCAGTATATTGATGCCTTTTCCAAAATGGGTCCCCTCCTTTTGTTGATTTAATATTTAAGATTTGACAGTATCTTGTAGAACTGCACTGACAATAATCGTCATAAGATCTTGTGTTTTGATTATCGATTATACATTAGTTACAATATTTTTTCTTTGCACAAGAAGTCATTTTTTTATAAAAATTGGACAGTTTTGTGAATTAGAATATTGGAGATTTGTATACGCCAAAGATTTTGTTTTCCAAGGGGACAGAACCTATCGACTTGAATAACAAAAATCTAAAAAACGATGCAACGCCATCATAAACAGACCTTGAATTGAATTAAACAACAATAAAAAAACATATCCCCCATCCTTTTTATGTGTGATGGGGGATACAAATATTATTTATTCTTTAAGTTAAACCATGCATCCAAGCCGGGGTATTGAGCAACGTCGCCCAGCTCTTCCTCTATGCGAATCAATTGGTTGTACTTTGCAACCCGATCGGTACGTGAAGGAGCTCCCGTCTTGATCTGACCTGCATTTACAGCAACTACCAAGTCAGCAATGGTAGCATCCTCGGTTTCACCCGAACGGTGAGATACAACCGCTGTGTATCCTGCTCGATTGGCCATCTGAATGGCATCCAGGGTTTCCGTCAGAGTCCCGATCTGGTTAACTTTTATCAGGATTGAATTGGCCACTCCCAGTTCAATGCCCTTGGCCAGCCTTTGGGTATTGGTTACGAACAGGTCATCGCCCACCAGCTGGATCTTGTTGCCCAAACGTTCGGTAAGCAGTTTCCAACCTTCCCAATCCTCTTCGGCAACCCCGTCCTCCAGAGATATGATGGGATATTTATCCACCAATGTAGCATAGTAATCCACCAGTTCAGCAGCTGTCCTTACCACACCTTCTCCGGGGAAGTGGTAATTGCCATCCTCTCCATAGAGCTCGGTGGCAGCAGCATCAATTGCAATGCGGATATCATCGCCAGGCTTGTATCCGGCCTTTTCAACCGCCTCCAGAATTACTTCAATAGCCTCCTCGTTGGTCTTTAAGTCGGGTGCAAAGCCGCCTTCATCACCTACAGCTGTGCTGTAGCCCTTGGCCTTCAACACCGATTTCAGATTATGGAATACCTCGGCACACATGCGGAGAGCTTCCTTGAAGTTTTTGGCCCCAACAGGCATAATCATGAATTCCTGAATATCCACCGTATTATCGGCGTGCTTTCCGCCATTGAGAATATTCATCATTGGAACCGGCATAACCTTTGCATTTGTACCGCCGATATATTTGTAAAGAGGAAGGCCCAGCTGGTTAGCAGCAGCCTTGGCAACCGCCAGGGATACACCCAGTATGGCATTTGCTCCCAGCTTACCCTTGTTAGGAGTTCCATCCAGCTCAATCATCAGCTTGTCAATAGCAACCTGATCAAGGGCATCCATTCCGATTATTTCTTCGGCAATGATATTGTTTACATTATCCACTGCCTTTTGTACTCCCTTGCCCAGGTATCTTGACTTATCCCCGTCTCTTAATTCTACGGCTTCAAAAGCCCCCGTTGAAGCTCCGGAAGGAACGGCAGCCCTGCCCATTGCCCCACCTTCAAGATATACCTCTACTTCAACGGTAGGATTACCTCTTGAATCTAAAATTTCTCGTGCAATTACATCTACAATAGTGGTCATCTCTCGCATCTCCTTTCATTTCTGAATTAAACTCTCTCCTGTCATCTCTTCGGGCTTATCCAATCCCATTAATTCAAGCACGGTAGGAATTATATCGGCCAAACGGCCGCCTTCCCGCAATACCGCATTCTTTCTTGTGTCGTCTACCAGGATAAAAGGTACGGGATTGGATGTATGAGCGGTATGAGGTTGGCCTGTTTCGTAATCCAGCATTTGTTCGGCGTTGCCGTGATCGGCAGTGATGATCACCTTTCCTCCCCTTGAACGAACGGCCTCCACCACTCGTCCCACACACTTGTCAACGGTTTCAATGGCTTCTACGGCCGCTTCCATCACTCCGGTATGTCCCACCATATCGCAATTTGCATAATTTAATATAATAACATCGTACTCTCCGGAAGCAATTCTTCTTTCCACCTCATCGGTTACCTCAAAGGCGCTCATGGAAGGCTTCAGATCGTATGTGGCAACCTTTGGTGAGGGAATAAGCACCCTGTCTTCGTTTTCGTTGGGCTTCTCCACCCCTCCATTGAAAAAGAAGGTTACGTGAGCATATTTTTCAGTTTCGGCAATCCGAAGTTGCTTTTTTCCCAGCTTACTTATATATTCTCCAAAGGTATTTTTAAGATTCTGCGGTTCAAAAGCCACATGGATATTTTTATAAGTTATATCGTATTGGGTCATGGATACAAAGCAAACGTGAAAATACCCCATACCTCTGGGAAATTCGGAAAAATCCCTCTCAATGAAGGATCTTGTTATCTGCCTTGCCCGATCCGGGCGGAAGTTAAAAAATATAATGGAATCATTACTCCCAATCGTAGCCACTGGCTTTCCACCTTCAAGCACTACCGTTGGGATCACGAATTCGTCGGTCACACCGTCGTTATACGACTGTTCCATAGCTTGTACCGCAGATGATGCAAATTTTCCATTGCCCAGAACCATGGCATCGTATGCCTTCTGGGTACGATCCCATCGCCTGTCACGATCCATCGCATAGTAACGGCCAGCTACTGTGGCAATTTTCCCAAACTCATATTCCCGGAGCTTTTTCTCAAGCATCTCAATATAGGATTTTCCGCTTGAAGGAGGAACATCCCTCCCGTCCATGAAACAGTGAATATAGACCTGTTCAAGACCGTGGGATTTGGCCAACTCCACCAGGGCATACAGGTGTTCAATATGGCTGTGAACACCTCCGTCAGACACCAGACCCATTAAATGAAGCTTTGAACCGTTCTTTTTGACATTTTCAACAGCAGTCAGCAGTGCCTTGTTACTAAAAAAAACGCCATCCTCAATGGCTTTGCTGATACGGGTAAATTCCTGATATACAATCCTTCCAGCACCTATATTGAGATGTCCTACCTCTGAATTTCCCATCTGTCCATCGGGCAGACCTACATCCAGCCCGCTGGCACCTATCATCACATGGGGATACTCATTCCAATATCTGTCTATATTGGGAGTACTCGCTTGATATACTGCGTTCCATTCCTTTCTATTATTTATTCCAAACCCATCCATTATAATAAGGGCGGTTAAATCCTTCTGCATATTATCCTCCTAGTAATTAACGATTTTTGAAAAATCCTGTGCCTTTAAGCTGGCTCCGCCCACCAATCCGCCGTCAATCTCAGGCATATGCATCAGTTCAGCAGCATTATCCGGCTTCACGCTGCCTCCGTATAGAATTCTTACCCGTGATGCCGCCTGGCTGCCCAGTATGCTTTCCACCACCTTGCGGATATATCCGATAACCTCGTTTGCATCATCGCTGGAAGCAGTCCTGCCCGTTCCTATGGCCCATACGGGTTCATAGGCAATGACTATTCTGTCAGCCACATCGGAGGTCAACCCTTTTAGGGCAGCCCTTGTCTGGGTGTCAACAACTTTCTCGGTAACTCCCTCTTCCCTTTGTTCCAGCGTTTCGCCTACACAGATTATAGGAATCAGCTGGTGAGAAACAGCCGACAGCACCTTCTTGTTTACCATATCATCGGTTTCACTGAAATACTGCCTTCTCTCGGAATGGCCTATAATTACATATTCCACTCCTACCTCCTTGAGCATCCCGGGAGCAACCTCTCCGGTAAACGCTCCCTGCTCCTCCCAGTGCATATTCTGAGCACCCAGCTTTATATTGGAGCCTTTCAGAGCCTCTTTAGCAGCAGGCAGGCAAATAAAAGGAGGACACACTACCACTTCGGCCTGTGCATCCTTCACCAACGGTTTTAGTTCTTCTATTAGCGCTACCGCCTCAGACGGTGTTTTATACATTTTCCAGTTTCCTGCAATAATTGGTCTTCTCATATGTAAACTCTCCTCACATCCCAGCCTACCTGCCCGGGATTTCCGGGCAGGTTTTGGTTGGGTAATCTATATAAAAATTTAGGGGGCAATGTTAGCAATCATTTAGTGCGGCTACACCGGGAAGCACCTTTCCTTCCAGGAACTCCAGCGACGCTCCTCCGCCCGTGGAAATGTGGGTCATCTTATCAGCAAAGCCAAGCTGTTCAACAGCTGCCGCTGAGTCCCCGCCCCCAATGATGGTAGTACCGCCGCATTCACTGACGTATTTTGCGATAGCCTTGGTGCCCTCGGCAAAGGCGGGCATTTCAAAAACTCCCATCGGCCCATTCCATACAACGGTCTTGGCTTTCTTTATCTCTTGGCCAAACATCTCTCGTGTTTTCGGCCCAATATCCAAGCCCTGCCAGCCCGGTTCGATATTTTGACTGTCCACTATTTTATGGGCGGCGTCAGCCTTAAATTCCTGGGCCACAACATTGTCAACAGGAAGCAACAGCTTTACGCCTTTGGCCTTTGCCTTATCCATCAAATCCTTTGCCAAATCTATCTTATCCTCTTCCAGCAGAGAATTGCCTATCTCGTACCCCATGGCTTTCAGGAAGGTATAGGCCATGCCTCCACCAATCAGAAGGACATCCACCTTATCTATCAGGTTCTCAATTACTCCAATCTTATCCGAAACCTTGGCACCACCCAGGATAGCCACAAAGGGACGCTCTGGATTTTCAAGGGCTTTCCCCATGATCTCCAGCTCTTTTTGAATTAAGTATCCTGCCACAGCGGGCAAATGACGGGCTACCCCTTCGGTTGATGCATGGGCCCGGTGTGCGGTACCAAAAGCATCGTTTACATATATATCTCCTAGTTGGGCCAGGACCTTGGCAAATTCAGGATCATTTTTCTCCTCTTCCTTATGGAAGCGCACATTTTCCAGAAGAACCACCTGGCCATCCTTCATATTGGCTACCGCCTGTTTTGCACTTTCACCTATAACATCCTGAGCCATTATAACATCCTGACCAAGAAGCTCGCTCAAACGCTTGGCAACCGGTGCCAGGCTGTATTTCGGATTCATCTGTCCCTTAGGCCTTCCCAAGTGAGACATAAGGATAACCTTGGCTTTATTCTTAACAAGGTACTGAATTGTAGGAAGCGCTGCCCTTATGCGAGTATCATCGGTTATATTCTTGTTCTCATCCAGGGGAACATTGAAATCCACCCGCACCAGCACGCGTTTACCTGCTACCTGAATATCCTCAATGGTTTTTTTATTCACCAAGATCACTCCTTTGCATTACAGACCCTTAGCTATGATGTAATCTATCAGGTCAGCTATTCTGCAGGAGTAACCCCATTCATTATCATACCAGGCCACAACCTTGGCCAGAGTGCCGTCAATCACCATGGTGGATAAAGCATCCACTATAGATGAACGGGAATCTCCCTTGAAGTCTATGGATACCAATGGCTCTTCCTCATACCCCAGTATGCCCTTCATGGAACCTTCGGCAGCTTCTTTCAGAGCGGCATTGATCTCTTCAGCCGTAGCAGGCTTCTCAAGCTCAGCTACAAGATCCACAACCGATACTGTTGGTGTGGGCACTCTCATGGCAAAGCCGTTTAATTTGCCCTTCAGTTCTGGAAGCACCAACGCAACAGCCCTGGCAGCGCCTGTAGTAGTAGGAATAATTGACAGGGCAGCAGCTCTGGCTCTCCTTAAGTCCTTATGGGGCAGATCAAGAATTCTCTGATCATTGGTGTAGGAATGAACGGTGGTCATAAGGCCTTTCTTAATCCCGAACTTTTCATGTACTACCTTTGCAACCGGAGCCAGACAATTGGTGGTGCAGGAAGCATTGGAAATAACATGATGGTTAGCGGGATCGTATTTGTCCTCATTTACACCCATAACTATGGTGATATCCTCGTTCTTTGCAGGAGCAGAAATTACAACCTTCTTCGCACCGGCATCTATATGCTTGGCAGCTTTATCCCTTGCAGTAAAAAGCCCGGTGGATTCAAGTACAATGTCTACGCCAAGATCTTTCCAAGGCAGATTTGCAGGATCTCTTTCGGCCAAAACCTTGATCTCTTTACCATTGACTACCAGCACATCGTCCTTTGCCTCTACTTCTCCATCAAATTTGCCAAAACAGGAATCATACTTCAATAGATGCGCCAAAGTAGCAGCATCCGTCAAATCATTGATGGCAACAACTTCAAAACTGTCATAATTCTTTGCCAATGCCGCCTTAAATGCATTCCTTCCTATTCTTCCAAAGCCATTAATACCAACTTTCACAGCCATATATGTATTCCTCCTTCTTAATATTGTTTATTTTTGCTGTCAAAACAGCATCTTTTTCGTTTTTCTGATAAGCAACATACTGCGGGCTATGCTTTTCGCACATCGTTATATGGCACCACGTCCATTTCCTTCCGTTGGAGCTCCTGGTCCTTAACCAATTGGAGAATTTCGCGGGCAGCACCTTCATCGGTTACAAAAACACCATTTCTCCAGTGGGTAAGTACGGCAACTATTGCCTGCGCTTTTTGTCTGCCTCCGGCTACCCCTATTAATTTGGGAATGCGTTTTAGATTATCCATATTTAACCAAATTGAATTGCAGGCATAAACTATCTCGCCCTTTGCATTGAAAAAATAACCGAAAGCTTCAGCTGCAGCACCCATCTTTTCCAATGCCTGTTGCAAGCTTGGTGGAAAGTTTCTCCTTTGCATCATGTCCTGTGCCCGCCCGATCCCATAGATAAGAATATCGGCATTTTTTAGATTCTCTATTACGCTTTTTATATCGGGCTCGTTCATAAGGGTTTCCATGGACTCCGCCCTCAGCTGATCCGGTATGTGCAGAAGCTTATACTGTCCACCCAGCTTTTTCGCAAATATGGAGGCTATAACATTTGATTGATACTCTACATTTTTGCCCATACCGCCTCTTGCAGGCACCACCACTATGTTGGTTCGGCCATGGGTTGCAGACAGGGCGTCAGCAACAGCACCAACGGTAGAGCCACCTGTTACTGCTATAATGTTGCCTCCGGTGATTATGCTTTTCAAATATTTAGCCGCAGCTTTGCCTATATCCTTTAAAACCAGCGGGTCCTCATCCACATCACCGGGTACGACAACAGCATGCTGCAAACCAAATATTTCTACCAGCTTTGTTTCTAACTCATGAAGCCCTCTCAGCTTATGGGTAAAATCCTTAAGATTTTCAAGCAGCGATTCACCCTCTACCGTAACCCTCATACCTGAAGGCCCAATGTCTAAAAAACCAGCATTTCTCAAAAAATCGGTCTCGTTGCGGACTACCCTTTCCCCAAGCCCAAGACATGATGCCAGCGCTCTTCGTCCAATAGGTTGAAAAGTATATATATTCCGCAATATAGTATATCGCTTTTCGTACAGTTCTATTAGCTCAGGTACTATTTTTTTTAGCAATATATGGGGCTGCGCCATAAATCACTCCACCCCGGACCTGTTTTGTCCCGCCGTGCAAAAAACGTCCCGCCCACCTCACACAACAAGGACAACGGTAATACGTTTTTTATTGTATATTAAAATCCTGGAAATTTCAATACGATTGTCTGTAAAAAAACAAAAAAATCAACAATATCTTTTCCTCAGCACCGAATTGGATATCCCCAACTGTTTCCTGTACTTTGCAACAGTTCGGCGCGATATGGCTATTCCCTTCTCCCGCAGAACTTCGGATATTTTCTGATCGCTAAGGGGTTTTCTTATGTCTTCGTCAGCTATAATGCTGCGTATAATTTCCTTAACTCCTTCGGCCGTCATCTCAAGCCCGTCTTCAGTTTCTACCGGGCCGGTAAAAAAGTATTTCATATCATAAATTCCACGGGGAGTCTGAATATATTTATTGTCTATTGCCCGGCTTACGGTAGACGCATGCAAACCGCAATCATGTGCAACCATCTGGAGGGAAAGGGGTTTCAATTCTCTTGGCCCATTGTCCAGGAATTCTCTCTGATGCTTCACTATGGACATGGACACTTTAATAATGGTATTTCTGCGTTGTTCAACGGCTTTTATAATACACAGGGCCCTGTTCAACTTCATCCTAATATATTCTGCAACGCCAGGATCAAGATTGGACTGCTGCAGAATCTTCCTGTATACCCGATTTATACGCAACCGTGGCGCTGTATGCTCTTCAATCGATATATGATAATCGTTTCCTATTTTTCTTACTGTCACATCAGGAGTAATATACCGGATCCCGCGCGCGCTTGCAAATTTCCTCCCGGGCTTCGGTTCAAGGGAGCGAATAAGATCGCTAATCCGCTGAACCTCCTGTATAGATACGGCCAACCTCCTGCTGATCAGGGCCAGTCGATTATGAGCAATATCATTCAAATGCTCCAAAACTATTATCTTTACGGTAGGGTTTAATTTCCCCATCCGGGCCAGCTGAATGAGCATGCATTCCCGCAGGCTTCTGGCCCCTACCCCGGGAGGATCCATGGTTTGTACCAAGTGGAGCATCCTGAAAACACTTTTCCTGTCGGTATTTAGAATACATGCAATCTCGTGTTTGGATATGAGCAGATAGCCATTGTCATCAAGGTTCTCAATAATAAAGGCAGCAATCCTTTTATCAGTCTGGCTGATGTTCAACACCTTCAGCTGTTCCAAAAGATACTCATGCAGAGTTACATCCCTGCATACTATGTTTTCATACGAAAACTCCCGTTCATCCTCGTAATATCCCGTGTTATCAGGGTCATCATGATAGCCGGCGCTGCCAAAGTATTCCTTCCAATCTACTGGAAAATCCGCATCATCGTTCTCCTGGCCAATTCTTCTGACTTCTTCACATAACTCGAATAATGGATTCTGTTCCATCTCGCTCTGTATAAAATTGTATAGCTCATCCGATGAATACTGTAAAACCTTTAAAGCCTGCTTAAGTTCAGGGACTATGACTATCCTTTGGCTCTGGTCCAGACCCGCTTCAAATTTCAATTTCACACTGGTCCCTCCCCGACCTAACATCAAGCTTGCTCAAGGCAATTTCCCCAATACCCTTTTAAATCCGGGTTAATACCAATATATTATCTTCCTAAATTCATTATATCCCAAACGACGAAATATGACCAATCCATGGTTGGCCCTTTTATTCCGTCCTAAGCCTGCCGGCAAGTTCTAAACCGGGAAAGTCCAGCTGTCTCAATGCCTCATATACAATAATGGCTACCGAATTGGATAGATTAAGCGAACGAGCTTCCGGCTTCATAGGAATGCGGATACAGCGTTCATAATTCTTCCGCAGCAAATCCTCCGGAAGTCCCGCCGTCTCCTTCCCGAAAAATATTATACTGTCATGATTATATCTTACCCGGGTGTAATCCCTTGGGGCCTTGGTTGTCGCAAAATAAAAGTCACCTCCGGGATGCTGCCGAAATATCTCATCTACAGAATCATGGTAACGTATATCAACCAGATGCCAGTAATCCAGGCCGGCCCGTTTCAAATATTTATCATCCACCGAAAAACCAAGGGGTTTAATAAGATGAAGTATGCAACCCGTAGCGGCGCATGTTCGCACAATATTTCCGGTATTCTGGGGTATTTCAGGTTCTACCAGAACTATATGTAATGGCATATGCAACTCCCACCTTAAAGCCCTACTTCCTTCATCCAACCCTTAAGGATATCAGCCGATCTCCTAAATCCCTTCTTTTCTTCCTCGTTTAGCGGAAGCTCCAATACCTTTACCACACCCTTGGCATTGAGAAGTGTGGGCAGGCTTAAACAAACATCTTCCACACCGTAATACCCCTGCATCAGCGATGATATCGACAGAACAACATTTTCATCCCGTACTATAGCTTCTACAATACGCCTGACCGAAAGCCCTACCGCATAATAGGTAGCACCCTTCCCCTCAATAATTTTGTATGCCGAATTCTTCACATCCTCAAAGATCTTCATTTTTTCCTCCGGCAAACAGGCCCGTCCGCAACGAAAACAATACTGTTCTATGGGCATACCCGCTATATTTGTTATACTCCATGCAGGCACCTCGCTGTCGCCATGCTCTCCTATGATATACGCGTGGATGTTCTGGGTGGCAACATGACAGTGCTGGCCCAGTAAAAATCTGAACCTGGCGCTGTCCAGCACGGTCCCCGAACCAATGACCTGGCTGGGTGGCAGTCCCGATATCTTGAGGGTAGCGTATGTTAGTATGTCTACCGGATTCGTGACCACCAGTATAATGCAGTCCTTGTTATGCTCCACAATCTTAGGTGTAATTGAATAAAATACCTCTATATTCCTCTTCAGCAGGTCAATACGCGTTTCACCGGGTTTTTGACCAACTCCCGCGGTTATAATGACCACGTTGGAGTCAGCACAGTCCTCATATGTACCCGCCCTTATCCTGACGGGAGGAACAAAGGCAATTCCGTGGTTCAAATCCATTACCTCGCCCTCCAGCCGCTTCTGATTAACATCAACCAGCACGATTTCCGATACCGTTCCCCCCATCATCAGTGCATATGCAGTGGTAGCACCTACAAATCCGGCGCCTATAATAGTGACCTTATTGCCATAATATTTTGTTTCCATTGCCAAATCTCTCCTTTGCTATCAACATAACTTTTCGCAAAATGTTATTCCGCTCAAGCCTCGCATTTTATATTATTCTGCACGGTATATGTTTTTCCTTCATTAAATACATCAACACCGCTGTTGATGCCTCTATCATGTATTATACCACAGGACCCGCATACCACTCCTTAATTTCTAAGTCTTTTTTCGGATTTTCAGTTCGGCGGCTTAAAAATGTCCGTCTTGCAAACGATAATATAAAATGGTAAAATAGGCACACACAATGAAGGTGGGATATTCTATGGCAAACCTGGTTAGACAGATATTCCAACAGAAGCTTCATGAGATCGAAAGTCGTCTTCCTCACAATGTAACTTTTTTGGCTTCCAAAAGACATGCCGTATCCTTTAAAAGAGTTCTTAAGCAACAAACAGACAATACCATGAAGGATAGCGGATCTGAAAAAAAAGACGAAAGCAGAGTGGCAGGCAATTATTTCAGGCAGATTTCCAATAACCCGCTATTATCCCGGCTTTTGTTCTCTCAGCTGCTATACCCGGGTCCGGATGCCTACTCAGAAGTTAATGCCAATTACGATCAAATTATTGCGCAAACGGCCGGAAAATACGGTGTGGATCCCCAACTAATAAAAGCTGTAATTAAAACCGAATCGAATTTCAATCCGCTGGCGATATCACAGGCTGGAGCCATGGGCCTTATGCAGCTTATGCCGAACACGGCCCAATCCCTTGGCATCTCAGATCCTTTCGATCCGATTCAAAATATCGATGGAGGCGTACGGTATTTGAAAAGCCTGCTTACCCGTTTTAACGGAAATATAGATTTAGCCCTGGCTGCCTACAACTGGGGGCCGGGCAGAATCGAATCAAATGGAATTACCGATTTAACAGATCCGGTCCAGTTCGAAAAACTTCCTGCCGAAACCCGAAATTATATACAAAGAATCCGGCAATATCTGGGTTTATAAAAGCGAAGTTATATTTGTACTTTTGATCAATACCAAAAGGGGTACAGCTCATACCAGCCGTACCCCTTTTGGATATTGGATCAGCTATCCCTCGATACCTTAAACCTTAGTTTATGTCAATTTTTCTGCCTCGTCTTATATATTCTTCAGCCTTAGGAAGCACAATTCGAAGTATACCGTTCTTGTACTCGGCTTTTACATCCTCCTGTTTCACACCATCTACCAGGAAGGTTCTGGATACCTGATCGTATCTTCTTTCCCTGCGGATGAAATTGCTTCTTTCTTCGTTCACGCTTTGGTCACGCTTGGCAGAAATGGTCAATCTGTCATCCAGCAGTTCAACCTCTATTTCATCTTTGTTGAATCCCGGCATTTCAGCCTCAATAATGTATTCCTTATCTGTCTCTCTAATATCAGCCCTTATTCCGGTTATTCCGGAACCAAATCCCGTTAGAAAACCTACATCAAAGAATTCATCCAGAAGATCTCTCCCAAAAAAGTCCCTGATCAATTCACTGGGTGTTAAAGCGTTGCGCCTTCTTCTGAAGAGGGTTATATCACGCATTATGCTCACTCCTTTTTATCATTTATTATTTCCTCAATTTGCACTTTTATTATAAACGCAATAGTCAAAGTTAGTCAAAGTCAAATTATTGGCAAAAAAAGAAATATGGGCTCATTTTCACCTTTTCTTTTGACATTATATCTCTATTACCAAATAAAGCTAATTTTTTCTTTTAATTGCTTATTAAATCGTCATACGGTAATCCAGGGAGACAAGCCACAGACAAAATACTTTATATCAGCGTATTTATACACAGGGTTCCGTAGGAACGTATAGTTAAAACGGTTACACAATCGCTTCCGTGCACCTTTTCAATAAGCTCCACATACTCCTTCAGCAATTCATTTGGCATAAAAACAAGAATGGTACCGGCAAAGCCTCCCCCATGAACCCTGCATGCCCCTTTGCCAGCCCCCTTCAGGAAGTCTTCGGTAAGGCTCAATGTAAGCGTAACACCCTGCTCATGGGGATTCTTGGTGGTAAAACAGTTTTGTAGACGCTTCCATGAGCTATTTCCGGATTCATTGACCAATTTGAGAAATTTATTGAAATCTCCTTTCTCCAAAGCCTCTACCTGCTGCACTACCCGCTGATCTTCCCCCAAAAAGTGCATCGCCCGTAAAATTGCCCGATCCCCTACCTCCTGTCGGAGCCTGGGAATGTTCCGCAACAGATCCGCCATTGAAATCTCTCTGCAAACCGTCTTACCCAGGGCTTTAGCCACCGACTTCATTTCTGCAGGTACAGCCGCATAATCATCGGTAAGATCGGCATGGCTGCCGCCGGTATTAACTACCAGCAGGGAATAATTCTGGGATGCAAAGTCAAAATCTATCTTCTTAACAATCGGATTATCGAAATCTTTAAAATCAATGGCAACAAGTCCTCCCATGGCACAGGCAATCTGATCCATCAAGCCACAGGGTTTATTAAAGTACACATTCTCGGCATACTGTCCGATCTTGGCCAAAAGTATTTCATCTATTTTTCCTTCATTGTACAGGTGGTTCATGATGGTTCCAAGCAAAATCTCAATGCAGGCCGAAGAACTCAAGCCCGAACCCCCTAAAACATCACTGGTTATGTAGGCGTTAAACCCGCCAATTTCATATCCGGATTCCTTTATCCGCCCGGCAATCCCCCTGATGAGTGCGGCCGTAGTTCCTTCCTCTTCCGGGACGGGATGCAAATTTTCCAGCCCGACTATGAAGGGCTCGGGATAGCCTTCCGAATACACAGTGATGACGCTGTCCTGAGATCGGGTGACCACAGCAATAGCATCCAGGCTAATGCCGGCCGCCAATACCCTGCCGGCGTTGTGATCGGTATGATTGCCCCCGATCTCCGTACGGCCGGGAGTGCTGAAAATAAAGAATTCCTCATTGATATGCTGTGGAAACAGTTCACAAAAGCGTACCGTTGCCTGTATGTATCTCGTAATTTGCTTTTCCGCCATCTGTGAATCCGAGCCGTAAAGCTTTGATAACAAATCTCCTGCCTTTGGCCCCCTTAGCCTTTGCCTCAATAAATTCAAAGTCATAATCTTCAAACACCTCCAGAATCAGCGGCCGTACTTTATTTAGCCTTGTTTACCCTGGCTGCAGCCGGCCAAATTATAACCTTAATTTGATTGTAAGATTACTGACATTTAATGCGGTTTGATTGGTTTTCTGATTTAAACCCGGTTGTCATGCTAATTTTATCCCCGCCGTTTGAAGAAAACGGTTAAATGCCCGACGGCCATCTTCAGTAGCCTTGAACACACCTGAATGGTGCAGAACCTGAACACACTTTTGCCCCACCGCATCCCTGATCGCCCTTTGTGCCGCTTCATCGTCGAGATTATTGCCATACATTTTCAGTAAACATTTGATCCAACCCAGATGTTTATTTAGCGGATGGGCTTCCGAATAAATATCATCATTTATCAGCTTCTTCCCGGTTAATATGTCCTTAATGGCATCGAGCTCGGTACTTAAGCGGCCGGGGAGTATAAACAGGCCCATTACTTCAATCAATCCGATATTCTCCTTTTTTATATGATGTAATTCCTGATGGGGATGGAATATCCCCATCGGATGTTCCTCGCTGGTGCGATTATTTCTGAATACCATATCAAGCTGATACCGGCCGTCATCAGTCATCCTTGCTATGGGTGTAACGGTATTGTGGGGAACTTTTTCCCCATTTTTTTCTGTAGAATGGCTCAGAATTTCCGCTACCGGATCGGAATAGCTCTTCCACAAATTCAACAGTTTATCAGCCAAATCCACAATAAACTCCGGCTTATGGTGGGTAATCCTGACAACCGACATGGGCCAGTGTACAATCCCAATATCCATATCGGGATAATCTTCACACTTAAGATTATATTCTATTGGTGCCTTTTCCATAGGAAATATATGATAACCGCCCTGAAAATGGTCATGGTTCAATATGGAGCCTCCGACTATGGGCAAATCAGCGTTGGAACCTATGAAGTAATGGGGGAAAAGTTTAAGAAAATCGAAAAGCCGGGCAAAGGTTTTCCGGGTGATTTTCATGGGAATATGCTCGTGGCTCAGCACAATACAGTGCTCGTTGTAATACACATAGGGAGAATACTGAAAATACCACCGCTCACCCTGAAGTTCAACAGGCAACACACGCAGGGTCTGCCGTGCCGGGTGATTGATCCGTCCGGCATAACCGACATTCTCCAGACAAAGAACGCATTTAGGATATCCAACCTGCGGAGCCTGTTTCAAGGCTGCAATTTCCCTAGGATCCTTCTCCGGCTTTGTAAGGTTTATGGTTATTTCAAGCTGACCAAATTCGCTATCATGCTGCCATTTTATGTTCCGGGCAATACGGTTTACACGGATGTAGTCGGATTTTCTGCAAAGGTCATAAAAGTATCGGGTGGCTTCCTTAATGCCTTTTTCTTTTTTTAACATTTCAAACCTGGAGATAATTTCGGATGGTCTGGGCATCAACAAACCCATTATTCTGGTATCAAACAAATCCCTATGGGTCAGCGTATCCTCGGGGATGATTCCGCACCGGACAGCATAATCCAAAAGCTCTTCCAGAACAGGGGTGGCAGTCTCGGGTACGTCAAAGGTCTCCAAATCCACCGGCTGGGGATAAGGCTCCTCCAACGCCAGGAGATCCAACAGCTGATTTCGTGTCCATATTACATCATGCTCTGAAATCATACCGTTAGCCAGACCAAATGCCAGCAGTTTTTCAATTAAATATGCTGCACGCTCTTTCATGCTTTTTATTTTTGCACTCCTCTCAGGAAAATACGTTCTATGCCGACTGCACTGTCTGCTCCACCCGCACTTTATAGACATTAAACCCGGCAGCCGGCAAAAATCCGTCATCAAAAAAATATAAAACCTCGTAAAACTCAATTGGTTTTTCAATCTATATATTACAATATTACAAAAATTTTGTAAAATCCAGAGGGATTAAAATTCAAACCAAGCATCATTATAAACAATCTCCTATATTTAAGCAATACGCCGATTATTGAACCTTTTGCTGCTGGACTTTTGACCACTTTTCCAACCTTTGCAGAGGCATAAAAAAGGAGATGTAAATGTTTACACCTCCTAAAATTCTATTCTTTTATCAAAGCAGGATTTCGCACAAAGGGTTCACCAAGGGCCATATTGCCAAATTCCTGAACAACCTTGCCATCCACCAGGAATTGCACCTGCTTTATATTCTCGGTATTAGCGGGATCCGTCAAGGAATTCACAATTGAGTACAATGCCATGGTTTCTCCCGCGCTTCCCA